>JAVVGE010000167.1:0-4865 GCA_032249255.1 Desulfurococcales archaeon
CTATGCAGAGAACCTCCTCAGCTCCCATGAGGGCTAGAGCAGCTGCTATCCTCCCAGTCCCGCATCCTAGGTCAGATGCCAGCCCTCTTATGTCTCCTCTCAGCGAGGCTATAAATGCGATCTCCGCCACTAGCCATGATGGTGTCTGATACTGCTCTAGATCTCTTCTTGGGTTTCTGAAGCTAGGTATTCTCTCTATGATCAGCTCTAGATCTCTTTTTCTTAGTCTCATAGCCTCATAGCTCTCCATTACATCCTCCCTATCCTAGGAGGCTGATTTCCTATTGCTGGATCTCGCGTGCTATCTCCAGCGGGCTATTGTTTCTATCTTCATGTTCATCGGGCTAGGAGTATTCTTTGGGTCTCTCTAGGGATGTCGGGATGCTCTGATGGGGTGCCCGGTCGAGGTATTAATCTCCAAGTTCTCAAAACACTCCCATATGTTCATTATATCTATATATCCACGATAGCTTATAAAGGTACACTGTTTGGAGGACGAGATCTTCTTTTTTGCCCGCATCATGTCCCTAGATCTTCCGTCCATCTCGCTTCATGAGCCCTTATAACCCTAGCAACGTTTTCCCACCCAAGTTTTCTGAGATCATTTTCCCCCATGCCCATGCTAGCCAGCTTCTCAAAGAGCTTAGGGATTTTAGATATATCCTCAAGGCCATCTGGGGTCTTTTCTATCCCGAAGTAGTCTGTGCCTATAGCAAGTATATCTGATCCGTATCTCCTCCACACCTCTATTATGTGCCTGGCAAGAGCATCTATGGAGGGCCTCTCACCGATTGTAGAGGTTATCATGGTAAACCCGACAACTCCACCCACCCTTTTAATCCCCTCAAGGATCTCGTCGTCGACATTTCTCATATGCTTATGAACCCCCGAGTAGTTAGAGTGGCTAGCTATAACTGGGAGCTTTGATAGTGAGAGAACATCTATAGCTGTTTTCCTGCCTGTATGGGATATATCCAGTATGATCCCAAGGTTATTGGCTATCTTCACAAGCTCCTCACCCTCCTCCGTTAGTCCATAGTCCTTCTTAGATCTGCATGAGGAGGCGTATTTATTATCATAGTTCCAGGTGATAGTTACACTTCTAACCCCGAGAAGCCATAGTATCTCCAGATCCTCTGGCCTCGATATAGGGTCAGCACCCTCAAGACTGATCAAAATCCCTACCTTATCACTCCCAGTAACTCTATCGAGGTCGCCAGGTCTAGAGACTAGGGAGAGCCTATCCCTATATCTCTTCACAAGACCTCTATATATGGATATGTGCTCGATAACATCTTCAAGATAGCCTAGAACGGGCACAGTAGATCTGTGCCAAGAGCCATAGAGCCTCTCAAGCCTCTCAAGGATAGTAGGGCTCCAAAACTCCCTACCAGGGAAGATAGCCCCAAAAACGAGCTTCACACCCCCGGCTATGTATTTAGGTATGTCCCCATGCCTCCCAGAAATATCCTTTTCAAATGTAACCGCTAGATCCCTATTACTCGCAGGATCAAAACCCCCCGTTTTAATAGCATAAGATATATCCTGATGCATATCAGCCACGAAAAACCTAGCCAACAAATCACCCACCACTCACAATATTTTAATTCCGCAGCAAATAACCTTTTCCATCTATCCGTCTCTTTCTCACTAGTCTCTCTTTCTTTCCAATAGCCTGGAGGAGACAACTTCTTATTCTCAATGAAAGGAGGTAGCTTCTCCTGCATCTTCAGACCAGGTTGCTTGAAGAATGAATCCCAGGCCCCTTCATTCTTATTAATAACCTGGCCAGCATTAACACTAACATCCCTTTTATATTTGTAGTAGTATCTCTTGTTGATCTCATCTCTCTTCCTAGGCGATAGCTCTCTATTGAAGAATGTCTACCTCTTCCCATAGCTAAGCTCGTTCCATAGCCTGGTACATGTTAGACCAATATAGAAGAGCTTTTCCTTCTCAACCTATTTAGAAGTAGCCTCAGCCTGGCAGTTCTCTTATTGCTCTTCTTCCTCCTCCCTGTCAGCTCTCTAAATGCTTCCAAGGAGACTAAGCCTCTGGCAGGCACTGTTTGGGGCTTCTCCTTAGGTCATCGCTCTACCAGCACTTTTGCCCACCTAAGTCCTAACCGCTTGTCCCCCGATGGTTATTGATTATCACTGATATTAATTTGTTTGGTGTTGCTTTGCTTCTTGATCCACAGGTTTTGATCCTGTGGCATTGGGGGACTTCCACCTCCCCCACAGGGTTTTGGATACCCCTGTGGTTTCATTGGTGGATTTTAAGCCCAGCGGCACCGGGCTCCCATCTATGCCTAGAACCCCGAAGCCCTTCTGGGCAATGCCCTCATAAAGGGCTTCGGTCTCGGGAGCTCAAGCATCATAGCATCCCGAGGTATCCCAAGATCTAGCAGAGATATCGCCTCATCATCAAAATAGATAGGGATTGGGTGCTTATAAGCCTAAGTTCAAACAACAGACGAATATAAAAGCATCCCCACTACCATGAAAAAGGATACAGCCTATTAGAGATAATCCAATAATATCCACAGATACCGCTAGCCGGGTTAGACCTGGGAAGAATCACCAGCTTCATCTGTGACAACAAGAGCAAGCCTCGCCCTTTAGGGCGTGAAGAGGTCAGTAAAATAATCTTATAAAGTGATCCCTACAAGAATGCTAATACTCGAGGCTAGAAAATAGGGGCCTCATCCCTTGAGGATGGAGAGTAGATCTTAGAATTGCAAATAGATTGGGATGTGCCTCTAGATGGAGGAGTCCTTGTTATTTAGGATGGGAAGTGGTTTGGTTCTCTCTAGCTCCCTTTCTATAGCCTCTATATCTATCCTCTCTTTTGGTTTTATAACTATTATAAGATTTACTACATCAGGTCTTTCTCTATATATTTTCCTCCTTACTCTATTGGCTATCCTGTGTGCTTCTCCAATAGTCAGGCTAGGACTTGCTTCGAGAACTATAACCCCTGTTATGAAGGATCCCGCTCTCTTGAGCATTGTCCTGTGCACCTCTAGTCCTGAGTATGCTTTGGCTAGCCTTACCAGCTCTTCAACTTTTTCTTGCTGGGGTGTTGCGTCTAGGAGGGATAAGATCGATTCTTTAATTATATGTATAGAGTCCTTCACGATAAAACTTGCTAGGAGTACTAAAACAACTATCTGCGGGATCAAGCTACCCGTTATATGTTCCATAGTAACGCCAGCTAATGCCGATAGTGTTAGAAATGCATCAGATCTAGCATGCATGGCGTCCGCGGTTAGAGATGAAGAGATAGATCTTAGAGCCCATTTCTTCTCATATAAATACATGCTATAGGAAGCTATGAAGCCTAGAAGAAGCAGTGGGATCGCATACATAGGCGTCATCACAGGCTCCACAAACCCCCTATAAACTGTCTCTATGATGAAGAATAGTGTTATAGATGCTATGAAGAGAGAGGTGAGGCTCTCAGCCTTATAGAGGCCCCAGGGGAATCTGGGGGATCTCCTACCCCTATAAACTATATAGATCGAGAAGGCAGCTGCAAGACTCATAACAGCGTCGAGAAAACTGTGGATCATATCTGCCACTACTATGCTCGAGTAACCAAGTATATATATCGCACACATCTCCCCAAGTGCAAAAACAAGCGATACTATAAAAGCTAGGATCGCAGCCCTCATAGCATGGCCGGAGCTCCTGAGGATCACAGAGTGCAACCATAATCACCCCGCCAGAAGCTATGTTAGATGAAATCAGCGACCCCCTATACAATATCTCTTACAGCCTTAAAATTTTTTTAACAAGAGATCTCTGTAGAGGTTTTACTAATGCAAAGTATTTAGAAATATCCCAGACTATATAAAAAACAATGAATTGCTTTAAGAGCGTATTTCTATCATCTACGTCACTGAGAACTCACGTACTGATCTCTAATCCAAGAAGCATTAATATTAGGATCATTCTATATTTAAGCTACCTTATGATTCTATGTTTTGAGCTCTATGGCTGAGCACATTGCTTCCATAGGTATCGATGAATCAACTAGATCCTTGCTGAATACGCTAAGAAGATCATTGATAAAGCTGTCAGTATGAGAAGCTGAGCGGCTGGGAAGTAGGATTCCTACTAATTAAGGCTACTAGAAGAACCTTAAGGCTAGAATTGTATCCATAGAGAGGAGAATAGCATATCTTGAAGAAACTCTGAAGGCCAGGATGGAGAGCCTCGAGAAAAGCCTTATAGAGAGAATGAACTCGATCGAGAAGAGAGTTGAGTTTCTTGAGAAAAGGGTTGAGGGATCGAGACTGATAGAAGAATCTGAGAGCAAGCATGAATAGTCTTAGAGATACAGTACTAATAAAGATCGTGGAAATATTAACGGCTAGGAAAGGGTGACCCATAGATGATCAGCCTTATGCTTTATTTACAGCTTTCTGTCTAGCTCTATTCTATAATGAGGGGTTCGGGTTTCATTGGGCTTGGTTTTTGCCAAGCCCTCTTCCCTGGCTTCATCGCCTTCAGGATCCCTTTTCATCGGGATCCATATCACAGGACTCCTCCCGCTCGGGGTGACCCCGACCCACAGCTCCTCCATCATAGTTTCCTCTGGTTCATTGCTGTGGGGAAACCCCCGCATCCTGGCTCTCCTCTTCCTTCTCCTCTTTTCCTCCAGGTATCTCCTCCTAATGTTTATAGATGCAGCCTTGTGCCTGTTCATTTTTAATCCACATCTAGGGCATTCGAAGACATGCCCCTCTTGGGTCTCCACAACATACCCGCATCCGGGGCATTCTCTAGATGTGTTCCTAGGATCAACAGAAGCTGTTAATGTTACCTCTGACATCCTCCTATGAATCCTCCTCCACGGTG
>JAVVGE010000168.1:0-4859 GCA_032249255.1 Desulfurococcales archaeon
ATCTTTATGATCGTCTTCGGCAGCGTATTAGCAGCAATATTAGCGGTTCTACTAGTCGTTCTATCCTCGCAAATATCTATGGTGTTTACTGGCTTCATATTTAACAAGATATTCTCAACACCAGTACTCTGGTTCCTCCCCCAGGTGGTTTTCACAGCAATGCTGGGAGTTGGTATGGACTATAACAGCTTCTACATGGCTAGGGCTAGGGAGATCTGCCTGGTGGATGGTGAGTGCAACGCTAGAGGGGTTGCTAGAGCCTCGAGCATAGTTGGTAAACTAATAATAGGTCTTGCAATGGTTATGGCGGCAGCCTTTGGATCCCTAGTGCTATCATCGTCAATAGGCCTAAAAGAAATAGGCTTCTCTCTCCTTACAAGCGTCTTGCTCGTTGCATCCGCTGCCTCATATCTAGTGGCTCCACCTATAATATCTAGGGTGGGTAGAAGAATGTGGAGACGCAAGATCTACACTCCTAGTCTTCCTAGATAAACTACAGCCGATGCCTTCACCCGCTTGTCCCTCGATGGTTATTAATGTTTTTTTATGTTCTTTTGTTTCCACAGGGATGTAATAACTCCCTGTGATCATCAAGGGGCTTCTACCCCACATAGAGAGACCCAGGATCTTTATAGTTTCATAGGTAGTTGTGGAGCCAAGCAGAAAGAGGCTCCCATCTATGCTTGGAACCCCGAAGCCCTTCTGGGCATAACTCTCATAAAGGGCTTCGAAGGCTTTAAGATAAATATTGATCAAGGCAACTACCTCCCTATGCCACTTCTCACCTTCTTTGCTACAGATCCCTATCCTCCCCATATTCTATTGAGGCATTGTGTATTGGGCAGATCTTAGATGTATTCCTGGGATCCACCATCAATACCGGTACACCATATTCCATTGCCTTATCTATTATTGTGTTGAGCTCTCCTTTCAATGCGCTCTAATATATCCTGTGCTTCAACTGCTTATTCTTATACCTAGCGATCATAACCTTTATATTGTCTCCCGAGATCCTCTCAATAACTATAACGCCCCTAGTCCTAAGGGCGTCCCTTACTACTAGGTTTGCTGTCTTCATTCTATGGTCCTTTTTCTTTTTTCCTTCTCTAAGCTTTTTCATAGCCTACCTAGCCTCTCTGCTACAGGATCCATTTCTCCTCTGGATGTTCTCTTTCCTATAGCTATAGCCCTGTGTTGTCTCTGCAAGGTCTGTCTCGAGGATTGCTGTGAATGCCTCGTAGAGAGTTGCTACAGAGTTCTCATTAACATCAACAGGCTTAATATCCTCAGGCCTGTAGATCTCAACCTCCTTCTCTAGGGATAGGTGGAAAAGCACCCTCCTACTCTTCCTATCAAGCTTAATCTTAGAATGGGATGTCGGCTTAAAACCCCTAGCCAATAGCTTGTAGAACTCCTTAGAGGGCTCAAGATCTATGTGCACCCAGCCCCTATGAGTATTGATAGCAACACTTGTGAAGAAAGTGTTCTCAACGCCATTGATCCTGGTCTTGGTGGCCTCTACAGGTTTCCATATGTGGTCATCAACTAGCCATAGGCACTAGTATTCCCATCACCCATCTCAAGGTCTACCTGATCTCAAGCTATTTCCCAAGATCTCCTCCAGAGACGTCTCACAAGCCTCCTGCCCCTAAGATCCTTTTTCCCTAGACCTAGATGCTTAACCAACTCATCGAAGATCTCTTCAGCATATTGTCTAGCCCTGTTCCTTCTTAGAGAGGATACCCTTTCAACAGCATCCTGGCATACTCCGTGAACATAGTGGGATGGGATATTTGGATAGATATTCCTTAGCTCTCGATACTTCCCATTCTCAAGCCTATAGCAATTCTCGATAATATTCCTAGATGTGTGGGGAAGCACATCTCCAAGCATCTTTGGTATATATTCACGATCTCTTCTAATGCCCTGAATTCTCTCTTAGATAACTTCTTTGAGGGCGAACAGTGGTTCTACTAACAAAGATCCTATCTCCTGGCTTAACAACCCACTCACACTTTTAGCCATCCCTCCTCCTAGCCTTTGCTCTAGCCTTGCCCACCTCCCCCAACCTCCATGAGTTTTCCATCGAAGGATGCCACGATCTCTATTAAGTCCTCTACGTGCTCTCGGTTAATAAACAAAATTAAGGCTTATAAATCTAACTTCTATCCATCAGCAATGAAATAGCCCATAGGATAGGGAGGAGATCTGGGACTGAAATTGGTGTGGTAATGTTGAATATATTATTATAATTTAGCTCCTTATATAGCCTCTTAATATATTTAGTAGGTGCGGCAAAATGTTTTCAATATCGATCATATGGGGTAGGGGGATCTTAGTGACGGTTGACGGTAGATCCATGGACCCGGGTTTTCCAGAGCCGAGGAACTTGAGGGTGATAATTTATCATGGAGATGGTAAGGACAAGCCGCTTGCTATTGTGTCCGGCTATGGAGATGATTCTATCCTATCATCACTATTCCAGATAGCTGAGGATGTGATGATAGAATGGTTCGATACAGTTGGCTCTAGGAGCTGGAGGAATCCAGGGGATATGGAGATTAGGAGAATTGTTTCTCAGATCGAGGAGAGGATCTTAGAGAGATACAGAGATCTAAAGAGCTTGGGAGTAACCCCAGATACGCAGGTCTCAATGGCACTTTTAACCCAGGACGGCTCTCCAAAGCTATACCACTTTAATGAAAAGGGCCTCGCATCTCCTAGGCACGATGCCCCTGGATACGTGCTTCTAGGACCGCTATCCTCCGTCTCGATAGCTGAGGCTTTCCTCAGGGCTGTGGGCTACTCTCCCCACGAATCGGCTGGGCTTAATGTGGGGCTACTATCTGCTTTCCTAGTTTCTCTGGCATCCGAGGTTGACTCTGAGGTCTTTCCCTATATAGGTGATTCTATATACATGAGATACGATCCTGAGGAGAAGGATGTGGTTATAGGTAGCATTAAGGATCAGGTCTATATCAAGATGAGAGAGAGGATTGAAAGGAGAAGAGAATCACTTAAGCTTCTATGGAGGGCTATGGATATCCTTGGAGATGAGAAGGAGGAGAGGGTTATAAGGTTTTTGAGGGGCTCTATAGAGGGTTCAGCGCAGAAGCAGGGATAGTGATCTAATCGATATATATGCTCTCAGTAAAAGCATTAGTGGTGCCAAGGATGGATCTAGTCAAGGAGGCCTTTTCATCAAGATCACAGGCTCTCAATAGGGCTACTAACTCGATAGTTACATTTAATGAGAAGGCTCTTGAGGAGGCCTCAAGACTGGCTGAGAAGGGGTTGGAGCCCATCCCAATAGCTGTTAAGGATGTGATAGAAACAGCTGGGATTAGAACCACTATGGGGTCAAAGGTTTTCCAGGACTATATAGGTAGGAGAGATGCCTGGGTGGTTAAAAGGCTTAAAAGATCTGGGTGGGTTGTTATTGGAAAGACGAATACTCATGAATTTGGTATGGGCCCTACAACTACCTCCAGCATCTTCGGCCCTACAAGGAACCCCCATGACCTATCAAGGATCGCTGGGGGGAGTAGCGGCGGATCTGCTGCGGCTGTCGCTGCAGGAATGGTTCCAACAGCTCTCGGCACCGATACGCTGGGATCTGTGAGGATCCCCGCATCTCTGTGCGGTGTTTATGGATATAAGCCATCCTATGGATATATAGATACAGACGGCGTCTTCCCCCTATCACCATCTCTAGATACTCTAGGCGTTATAGCGAAGGATCTCTCGTGGATAGAGAAAACAGTCAGCGTCCTTGCACCTAAGCTAGTTAAGAGAGTGGAGGTAAGAAGAAAGCCTAGGCTGGCTATACCGAAGTGGTTTAGAGCACCCCCAGAGATCAGAAGGGGTTACGAGGAGCTTGTTGAAGAAGTTGAGAAGAAATTCCTTGACTATTTATCAGCTACAGGATACGATTATGAAGAGGTTGAGATGCCTGTGGCAGAGAGACTCGCTTGGAGAGAGACAATGGTGATCAGATATAGCGAGGGAACCCATATACATTTGAGGTATAGAGATAAATGGGATCTCTATTTCCCAGATGTGAGGAGACTTGTTGAAAAGGGGCTTCAGCAGGGCTATACTTCTTTGGAATATCTGAGGGCTCTAGCTTCTAGAGAGGACGTTAGGCTAGAACTAAAGAGGATCCTTAAGAAATTCGATGCGCTCGTAACACCCACGACACTGGTTCCAGCTCCCAGGATTGACGAGGTTTTGGGCAGGGAGGACGGCCCTATAAGAGGAGTCTTAACATACGAGACTATATATGCGTCCTACGCAGGTGTGCCAGCAATATCGATCCCGGCTCTGAAGGTTAGAAACCTCCCAGTAGGTGTTCAGATCATCATGGCATACGGTGAAGATCCCAGGCTTTTAGCCCTCGCCAAAGAGATGCCATTATGAAACTGTTTAAGGTTTCATATAGGTTTATAAGAGTTCATAGGCAGAAAAGGTGATTGAGGGTTTGTCCAGCTTAGATATTGCCGCTTGTCTCCCAATGGTCATTGATTGGTGCTGGTTTTCTTTTGTTTGGGTTTGCTGTGCTCCTTGATCCACAAGGTTTTGATCCCCGTGAGCATCGGGAGCTTCCCCCACTCCACCTCCCGGGCAATATGCCCTGGGAGGCTTCTCGGGAGGGCTGTCAAGCCCGGCGGAAAGGGGTTCCCATCTAGGGCTATGCTTGGAACCCCGAAGCCCTTCTGGGCGGGCCCTCATACAGGGCCCTGGTCTTGGGAACCCTGAGTATCATCGATTTCCGAGGATATCTATATGCCAAGCCCGTAGGGGTATCACCTCACCATCAAATATGGCTAGGGATTAGATAGTTATAAGCTTAAGCCCAA
>JAVVGE010000169.1:0-4798 GCA_032249255.1 Desulfurococcales archaeon
GCCGAGCTCTCTTAGTAGCTCATCTACATCTAGTATCTCTAGGGCTGTTATCTCCTCGGTCTCCTCATCCCTGGAGATGAACACGGGTGTTTTAAGCGGTGATGGCTCCACATCGGTCTCCCTAGTCTTGGGGTAATCAAACCTTATGTGGAGCACCCCTCGGCCAGTGATACCTCTATCACCCTCCTGGACAACCTAACCCCCATGCTCCTCTCCAGAGCCTCTATTAACGATACTAGGTTGATAGCTAGTAGTGTTGAGACCATCTCTTCCTCCTAAACCTTCTATAGCTCTCTAACCCTATTAAATACGCTGTCCTCACAACATCACCTACGAGGATTACTGTGATCCAGATCCTATCACCGACTACCTTATGTGATGAATCCAAACCCTCGAAACCTCCCAGGATAACAGCTACATCAACATCGCTACCCTCACCAGAATACCCCCTAATAAAACTACCGAAGACAACCATGCAAACAACATCCTCCACGCTACGAGTCAGATCCCCAAGGATACCCTTAATCTCCTCTAAGAGACCACCCTTAACAGTCATAGCCTTTCACGTATTAATAGTGGAGGCTACCAAACTTATACCCTCCGGCCGTGGGTGTCTTGTTTCACCATCCTCATCTTTATCTCCAGATCTTGGAGCTCCATTAGCGACATTGATAGCGTGTAATAGTAAGTTCTAGGGTTCCTCACTATCACCTTTACAGCCTGAAAGCCTCGCCCTTTAGGGCGGGGAGGAGGTCAGCTCTGCAGCTGCCTTGGCGTGGCATTTCTTAATCTCTATGGGCCTATGATCTTTATCCCTAATCTCATCTCTATAATATCCTTCTTCTCTAGGATCTCCCTATCTAGCGTTGCAAATACATCTACGAGCCCGTCTTCGTGGAATTTAGTTGCATATGCTAGGTGGAAGAGATCGAGGGTTTTGAGGCTAAGTTCTGGTGCCAGCTTAATTGCTCTAGAGTAGATGTGGTATATGCTGGGCTCATCTAGTCTATCGAGTTTTGGTGTATTAGGTAATATCTTTAGGTTCATGAGTGAACATAAGTATCTTGCGAGCCCGTATATCAGCCTGTCCGCTTTAAGCTTCTTAAGCTCTGGGGGAGGCTTGTATTGATCGTGTCTTCTCGAGAGTACGGAGTAAAGCTCGACAAGTGTGATGGATGATGAGATGAGGTTCTGCGATCCTATCTTATCGATGATCTTCCTAGCATTCTGGTGGTTGGGATCGTTCTTAAATCCATATGCTACAACCACATTAGTATCTACGTATGCCACCTATCACGCCCCTCTCTCACAGTCTCCACAGCATTGAAGCCTGGTAGTGCTATCGGCATGTAACCCCCTGCTACTGCTATTCTCACGAGGTAATCTGCTAGCTCATCCTCACTCACATCAGTCTCACCGGTCCACTCGACAACAACATGGACTCCACGTAACATCTTGGCAATATTAAGCCATAGATTAAGAGCCCTCCTAGCATTGGCATCAACCTCCACCACCAAGATAGGCCCAAAGTCGGGGTCGCGTTCAACCCTAACCCTATGGGGTTCCGGTATCAGGGTGCTTAGGAGGCGTGCTAACAACTTCTCATCAACTCCTGTCAAGAACCCCATTGTGTCTATAAACTTTATGTCTAGGGCTATGAGATCCCTGGAAACTCTACCAATGGAATCATAGATGTGATCGGAGATCACAGCAACACCCTCACTGAGATGTCTTATTGCATCCTCAAAGTAGACGTGGATTTGAGGTAGGAGATTTAAACCAGGGATCTTCATTGCTCTAAGCCTCCGAGCTTCTCAACCACCGCCTCAATAGCCTTAGCTGTATCCTCAATCTCCGAGGCCACCTCCCTCTTCTCACTCGACGAAAGCCTCATGGGATTCTCGACCCTCTTAGCCAAGACCGATAGCCTTAGAAGCGATGTTATGAAATTCGCGAAAACCTCGGGGGGAAGCCTTTTTGAGAGCTCTAGTAAACCCTCAGGTTTCAGCTCCTCTCCTAGCCCCCTCCTTCATTATATCACCAAAACTCTTACCACTCACCTCCTCAATATCAGCCACCACCCGTAGAAGCCGCGCATACAGCCTCAAGATATCCACGAAATCCCTGAGCATCCTCCACGTAGTATGTTCGGAGCTCACAGACCCTAACACCCAGATCATCTATCCCTTTAACCATTTATATTCATTATTCTATCCATGTTAACCATATGACCCCTCCTCTTTCAATTCTATAGAAGATCTCTTTGCCGAGATCTCCTGCCCGTCACCCCTATCCCTCTTTTCAAGGGACTCTGGATTGTGGATTTTATCATAGCCTCGGAGACGTAGGTCTAATCCTCTGTACCCAGTATTTCTATCGATTATCGCTAGAGGTTAGCCCCCCGAGGCTCACTTTCATAGCCATCATCATCGAAATTACTAGAGGATACAGAAGGATGCAGAGCTTATAAATCCCATCCCCGCCCTAAAGGGGCGAGGCTTTCAGGTTGTAATGATGTCTCGGTAACCCTCTTTGGTAGATGGATTCCACAGATCCCCCTCGATTTCTTCGATTAAACATCTAAGGTTCACGTCTAGTAGAGATACGACCACCCTTCTCTTCTCCTCAAACTCTCAATACCCAATAGTAATCCCTGGAGGAGTCCCCTAGGTTTTCCTAGGTTTACTCCATATTAGCTCTTTGGTGAAGATGTTTCTTATCATGGCTACCAGCAGGTGTATCTGTGTGGTTACCCACGTCCTGTACGGTTTGATTGCTAGTAGTGCTAGGCCTAGTATTAGTATTGCTAACGCTGGAATGTTACCCTTCAGGGCTGATATTATTAGCAGTAGTGCTGCCGTCGGTAGGAGTATGGGGTTCGCTAGGTGTAGGTATATCTCGATATAGAGTATTGCTTTAAAGACTCCCCTGGCTCTTCCTGCTAGCTTGAGTGTTCTGAGGAAGTGTTGCACTAGGTGCTGTGCCCTCCTAATCCTCCACATATGGTAGTCTCTCCTCGGCACCAACTCCATGCACTTCAAGTCGTCCAACACAATAGCTTTATAACCCATCAACGCTATCCTGGTGGCGGTATGGCTATCATCAGCCCCTATATCCTCTGGAAAGCCGCCAACAGCATCTAGCAGATCCCTCTTGAAGGCCGCCAGCTCCCCATGGAATATAGGGGTTGAATAGGCTTTGCTCTCAGCAGCCCTGACAACATTGTAGTAGCTCCTATAGCTATTCTCCAAGTCGGTTGCACCAGGCCCTATAGGGGCCTTAACGCATGAGACAGCGCCTATAGATGGATCTGAGAGGAGCTCTACAGCCCTTCTCAGTGTGTTGGGTGCAGTCCATGCTGAGTCGGCATCTGTTATAACAACCACATCTCCTGATAAGCTCTTCAACGCAGTATTGAGAGCCCTACCCTTACCGCCTCTATCGGGCTCCACAACAACCCTGAGACTAGCGTCTGGGTGTTTTGAGGCCCATGCGAGGACGCGCTCAGCAGTACCATCGCTTGATGAAGAATCAACTACTACAATCTCAACCCTATCCTTTGGATAGTCCTGAGAATATATGTTGTCCAGTTTACGCTCGATCAGATAGGCCTCGTTATATGTGGGCACCACGATGGATACAGCGGGTCTGAATCCATAGTCAATTCTTATGTTTTGAGGCCTATCTAGCCACATTCTCTTAAGGTAGAGGTAGTATGCTAGGGGGACGCTGAAGTGCAGCAGCGCAAGGATCAAAGCTATGGCTTCTAGACGGCTAAGCATTAATACCATGCTTAGGCGTTGGACTTATAGTGTTTCCCGTGTAGAGGTAGATCTTCTCCCTTGATCGAGCCATGATCATTATAATATTATGCTGGCTTCTCAGGGCTTTCCAGGTCTCTTAAAGCCCCTCCCCATAATCCTCTCAGCAGCGATAGCTGCTATAGAGGCTATGGAAATAATGACCCCTGTGGGAGAGACTATAGGCCCTTCGATCATTTCCCTCTGTGTGAAGTTAACCCCTTCCCTCGAGAGCTCTATCAATGGTATAACCGTGATTCCCCTGCCAGAAACGGATCCATCCACCTCGAGGCTAATAGCATAGGCATCACCTGTTAGGGGCCATAGCAGTGGGGTTGGGGCTGTAAATATATCCATAATGATATGGGTTATGTATAGAGCCATTGAGAGGTACAGGATCTTGAGGCTCTTCCTACCCAGCAGGGTCAGCATAGATGCTAGCACAGCCCCCATAGCTATGGCTAGGATTAGGCTGTGGGTAGCCCATCTATGGATCCTTAGAAGGGCATCTATATCTGGTAATAGGCCTGCTAATGCTATGATAGCAGATCTCCTTATGTTGTAGGCCCTGCTAGAGATCAGAGCGCTCACAGCATAATGTGTTAGAAGATCCGGCATGACCTGAAGCCTAGCCTGACCTAACTATTATTTATCCCCAACCTATCGGCTAGTGCCCTGATATAGATCATATACCTCAAGATGGGCGTCATAAGGCATGATAGCCATCTCGAGCCCCCTAGGATCTTTTGGAGCCCTTCAAGTTCCGCCTTCCTAAGGCCAAGGATCGGTAGGGATGCTGTGTAGAGCGCAGCATACGCTAGGCTAGCCATGCCCAGTACTAGGAGGCTGTGGCGGGCTGAGATAGATGCTATTAAGAGCGGTATGGAGGCTGCGAGACTCGCTAGAACTGGCATGGAGCCCTTCGAGAGTATCTCTCTGACCCCGATCCCAAGCTCCCTGGAGATCTTTATCAGAAGATATAGAGATCCCGATATTGA
>JAVVGE010000170.1:0-4785 GCA_032249255.1 Desulfurococcales archaeon
GCCTTAAAGCAATATATAAGAGGGATGAAAGGCTCAGGCATCTATACATAACATCCATTAAATTCCTAGCTGATGAGCTCTATGATAGAGATGTTAGGAAGCTATACATAGGCTATCCATATATGCTATCACAGAACAATGGTAATGAGTATAACACGAATATATGGTGGTTTAGGAGGATTGTGCTCAAGATTGTAGATATATTCAGAGAGTACGGTATAGAGGTTGAGCTCCTGCCAGAGGATTACACGAGCAAAAAATGCTCAATATACGGAATCAGACATAAAAACGGAAGAATGTATAGAGGATTCTATGAATGCAAGAAAACCGGAAAGAAGATCAATGCAGATATAAATGCCACGCTGAACATAGCGAGAAGGCGGGACACGGAATAAAGATTTCGAGGAAAATTGAGAGCTACTTGGTAATGCATAGCGGTGTTAAGCCATTAACCCCCACCAGAGGGCTAACACCCAAGACCAGAGATTCGAAACCCCGCCCCTTAAGGGCGGGGAGAGGGTCATTAGCGTGGAGATCTTACTATGATCCCTATTATAGCTGACAGCAGGACAATTAATATCAATGCTGTGGAAACAGCTGCTAGGGGTTTATCTCCTAGCCTATATGCTCTATACGCCGATATAGCTACGGAGCTTATAACCCCCGTCACTAGCGTTATAGTAGCTATCCAGAGAATACTAACAGGATCTCCTGAAGATAATCTTTCTAGGGCTTTGTTTATGGTTAAACCTTTAAAGCTCAGCTCGCTATCCCTTATCATATATCCTGTTATAAAGCTGCTTAGAAATATAGATCCGATCCCTATTAATATGAGTACGATTGATAGAATTACCGAGGATCTTAATATAGTGTATACAGTTTTCTCGATAGAACCTCGATCCATTTTCTATAGCCCCCTAATAATCATGTCTATACCCAAGAACCACACAACAGCTGTGAAAATGATTCTCAGGGTTCTGCTTGCAAGCTTATTGAGTATATTAGCAGAGATATATGACCCCAAGATCACGCCCGGGACTAGGAGAGATACTAATAAGGGGTCTGTATATCCCAGAACCATATACTGGATCCCGCCTGAAGTTGCTGTCAAACCTATCATGAAGGAGCTGGTTGAGGTGGAGACCTTAAAAGGCAGCCCCAATATATAGTCCATAGAGAGTACTTTAAAGGCTCCAGCCCCTATGCCCAGCATACCAGATATTACCCCCGCGCCCAGCATTGAGAGGAAAGATAATATGTAGTTAGATCCTAGATACTCTATCACTGTTTTCTTTTTCTCATCATAGTAGCTCCCTCTAAGCCCTAGTATTGCTGAGATTCGATCTTGACTGTTATGTCTCTTCACGAAATCACCTCCACCAGATCTTCTGGACAAGAGGCCTGGGAGGGGGGCTACTATCAATACTGTACCGAAGACTATATAGAGGATCCTTGTTGGTAGATATAGATTTAAGGTAACACCAACTATAGAACCAATCATTGTTGCTATTGCGAGGGAATACCCCACTCTAAGGTTAGCAATTCCCTTGGCTAGGTAGCTAGCCCCGCTAGTGCTGCTATTGGCTATTGTCGCGATTATCCCGGAGCCTATGGCAATTCTCAGGGGGATGCCTAGATAGTTAACTAGTATAGGAGAGGCTATAGCGCTACCTCCTAGACCTGTTAGGGCCCCTATCAATCCACCCAGGAATCCCGATAAAAGGATCATGATCACTTCTATATATAAGTCTATCTATGGTCACCAGAAATACTATCCATTAAGAAAGTATTAAGCGTGTGCCTATCTCTCACTACCGAGTACTAGGGATGCGAATCTCGAGATCCTCTTGAGGCTATCAACCTTCTCCCTATCCCCGAGTCTTGCTCTTTCAACAGCCTCTTCAAGAGTCATTATTGTCTTCTCTATTATATCCCTTCTAATTCTATATGGAACCCCATCCTTTCCCCCATGGGCGTATGAATATTTAAATGGATCTATTGGGTGACTCACGGGATCTCTGTTAGACGGTGTATAGCCATATATGAGATCAGCTACCAGCGCCAGAGCCCTCATTGCCTCAGGCCCGAAACCCCTGATCCCCAGAAGATCTATTATTTTCCTAGCCCCCTTAATCTGGATCTCATTGATCGTGTTTATAAGTGTTCTATCAATCTTCAAGGGCTTGTAGTACCCTACCGAGAACTCCCTCTTAAAACCTTTACAAGGATCCCCAATCAATGTTCTTCTACCTCTGATACAGGCGTCAACAAGAGCTATTTCCCTTATAATCTTCGAGGCCCCCTGAGAGATGATGTCTTCGATAGCCCTTATAACACCTATAGACTCGCTATCCACGAGATTCAAAGGCTTCAGAACATGATTGGAGGCGATCCCTGTATGGGGATCTAGGGGTAGGTTCTTAAAGGATAAGCTGGATATGTGATATCTCCTAGCATACCCCCTATCAGCATTCATCCCCTGCTGAATAATAGTCCACATACCCTCTGAGGAAACTATCACCCCATGGATATAGATGCTATGCCCATCCTGAAGCAATACATTATCAACCTTAGCCCCTACATAACTTATCCTCCGGATCTCCCCGCCCCAATCCTCACCAAGACCGAGCCTGCTAGAGGCGAGCGGAGCCTCCTCAGGAATCTTTCTCGACTCCGCACCCTTTCCACCCAACACTAGAAAGTCCAGATCCTCACTCCAACTCACATTCTTTAAAACCCTCAGCACCACGGTTGTAGACCCGCTGCTATCCCAGTCCATACCAATCACATTATTAAAAGCCTGGAACCAGAGGGGGTCGGAGAATCTCCTAACAACCTCTGAAGCTCCATACTCATCGATCAGAGCCCTTACTATAGCCCTTCCAAGCCTCTCCATGTATCTATACAGCCACTCAGGGACAGCCCCACTGTGAAGAGGTAGATCGGCTATACCCTCCACGGCCACTCCATATCTATAGTTAGAAAGAGAAACATATATAATAGCGATCCTAACTAGATACAGAGATCCCATCGATCCTATCCTAGTATATGGATTTCCCCATATCTATGAGATGGCAGAAACTACGATCTACCGAGAAACGGCTTTATATGGTTTAATACAGAAGCACTATTAAGCCTGAACCCTGGATCCCAATCCCTTGCTGCAGAGTATGTTTTTATTTTGTTGCTATCATAGAAAATTCTGGGAGATCCTATAGAGTGAGTGAGCATAAAATCATAGAGATCCTCGAGAAGGCAGGGCCTCGGGGAGTTGCTCAGAGCGATATTCAGAGGATCTTAGGGCTTTCTAGGAGCTGGGTTTCTGAGATTCTATCCTCTATGGAGAAGAAGGGGATTATAGTTAGGAGTAAGGGTCCTGGTAAGACCTTAGTAGTGAAGCTCTCTAGGTATGGAGATCCTTCTGTGAGTAAGGTGCTTACTGTAGGCCTCGTACCGTCTGTGGAGTATCTTCCGCTACTATTATTTATTAAAAAAGTCCGGGAATGGGGCTACCATGTTGAGCCTTCTATAAGAAAGAGCGTGCTCGAAGTAGCTGTGAGCTTTATAAGGGGCGAATATCACCTCGCCTATCTCCCGATATATATAATGCCTCTCTTAAAGACCCTGGGTATGGGCTTCAGGTTAATAGGCTCTGTAGCTCTGGGGGGAGCCTCGCTAGTCGGGAGGCAACTTTCTAATGTAGAGTCTATATTTTCTAGCATGTTATCAACCATGGAGATCTTATCTATAGCCTATATGAGATCCATGAAATCTAGCGAATCACATCTAGGACCTGGTACTAGTATAAGATATTATAGAGACCCTGACAGCGTTATCGAGACCTTGGTTAGAGGGGGTAGCTATTGGGCGATGATCTGGGAGCCCTATTCCTCGATTGCAGAGATCAAGGGTCTTAAGAAATTCCCTGTATTAGAACACCTCGGAGAATACCATTGCTGCGTTCTGATAGCTAGGGAGAGCATTGCATCAGAGATCTTACTTAGAGTGAAGAAAGCCCATATAGAGTCTATTGAGGAGATCTCAAAACACATTGACACACTCTCCCAAGGCTTCTCAGATCTAATAGGTTTCCCCCAAAGCATTGTGAAAAAAGGATATAGGGAATATATATTCACCCATCAAATAAACACCTCAGCATTAAGAAATATAGCTAAAAGTGCTGAGGGTTTTATGATAAACGCAGACCTCTTAGAAGAAACCGTTAAGACAATCGAAGCCTGACACTTAGGTGTGATACTCCAGAGATGGCTTTGAAGGATCCAAAACAGATAATATGTGAATATTATGAACAAAGGTTTGTGAGAATAGTATTTCTATCATATGTTTGGTTCAGGGCTGTATCTTTTTTCACGATATCAGGAACATTTTTATATAGTTATATTATTAATTAATTATTGGATGTAAAGTTTAGGAGCAAACAAGGTCTAGGAATAATGGCTAGGAAAAAGAATGGCGACGAAGAGTATGGGTAGGTTGTCAAGCCTGGCGATAGGATCTTTGTTAGTAGGACTGCTGTTATACCCTCAAAGCAGTTATCTAGGAGGGGTTCAGAGCGCTAGAGGAGATCCTTAATATATAGCAAGATGCTCGAGAATGTGCTACCCCACGCATCCAAAAAATCATCGAGAATCATCGCATTCTGAGGAATGAGAAATACCACGAGCTAAGGAAGATCTATACCAACATCCCACTATGTCCATGGCTCATGTCAGGATGCTGTTGAAAGGGTATCCTCTCTAAGGAGGAATAGGGCTAGGCAATATG
>JAVVGE010000171.1:0-4774 GCA_032249255.1 Desulfurococcales archaeon
CTATATTCCATGTTAGATCGTTTGCCTTTGTCTTTCAATTCTATAGTAGATCATCGCTTCTTAGCGCTATTGCTATTGCTAGGGCAGACAAGCATGGCTTTCAATTCTATAGTAGATCATCCAAGGCTTCTACTATGCGATTCTCACGAATAAAACATTAAGCTTTCAATTCTATAGTAGATCATCTGATCTGCGTGGTATCTTTTGATCTTGACCAGTTCTATAGTAGATCAGATTTGCATTGCTTATTAGCATGTTTAGGGGTATTTAAGCGAAGATCTGGTTTTTGATCCTTGTTTTTGATAGGCACAATGCTTATTAGCCTCAAAAGCTTTTGATCTAGATCTTTCTTGGGTCTTCCTTATAAGCTGGATAAGAAAACACAATATTAGAACAAATCACAGAACAAATAGATCTGCAATTCTATTATAGAATGGTAAGGTCTATAAAAGGGAAGAAGGGCTAGCTCCGTTGACCCCTCTCCACCCTAAAGGGCGGGGTATGTTTTTGTAGGGTTTTTACCGTGTTATTTAGTTGGGGTCGGGTCTCGGTGGGCAGAGGTATTAGTAGAATGTACGGCGGTGGGATCCCTGAGGCGTGCCTCCATAGACCCCGACCTCCTCCAAGCATTCAGAAAAGAGATAGAGAGGAGGAGCAGGTGGAGAACCAATAGAGTAGCTCTATCCCCTAATAGATATGAGGAAGAGGTGTTATTCGATATTGGCTAGGCATGTGCAAGACTGTGGAACGAGCTCAACTATGAGAAGAGACAGGCATTCTTCAATAGAGAGCTTACAATAATGAAGAGGGATGAGATTAACAAGAAATACTATCATCAGGTATAAGGGGGTTCTCGGTGTTAATGCTGGTCAGGTTGTTAATAAGAATGATGAGGCTTGGAACGCATTCTTCGAGCTCCTAAAGCTTGGGAAACAAGGTAAACTACCACCATTCATGAAGAAACTATCTCCACCAGGATATTGGAAGGATAGGGAGACTGGTGAGAAAGAGATACACATACTGATCAGAAACGATAGATATTATCTAGAGCCTATCAGCGAGGACGAGGGATACATAGTACTTGAAGACTTCGATCTGAGGATAAGATATACTGGCAGGATTAGGTGGGAGGGTAAGCAGGGTAGGCTTGAGATCATATATGAGGCTGGTAGGTGGCAGGCATACATACCTATAGAGGTTGGTGTTGAGCCTCCTAAGTCTAACAGGAGGGGCTATGTCAAGCCTAACTATAGAGATAAAAAGGGTAGGGTTACAAACCCTAGATCTATCAAGCAAAGAGATCCCATTAGTGATAAGGAGGCTTTCATGGATATGGGTCTTAATAACCTATTCGCTGTAGTAACTACAAATGGATCAGCTTTGCTCGTTAAGGGCGGATCTATCAGGTCTGAGTATTATTGGTGGAAGAGGGAGATAGCTACATATCAATCTGTAAGAGACATGCTAAGGAGGCTTGGCATATCAACATGGATATACTATCACGAGAAATATCTAGATGCTATATATAAAAGGGATGAGAGGCTAAGACACCTATATATAACAGCAATTAGATTCCTGGCTGATGAGCTGTATAGAAGAGGTGTTAGAAAGCTATACATAGGATATCCAATAATGCTCTCACAGAACAATGGAAACGAGTATAACACTAACATATGGTGGTTCAGGAAGATAGTTCTTTGGATTGTGGATATATTCATGGAGTATGGTATAGACGTGGAAATAGTCCCTGAAGACAACACAAGCAGGGAGTGCTCAATATGTGGAAACAAACATAAAAACGGAAGAAAACATAGAGGACTATATATATGCAAGAAGACAGGGAAGAAGATCAATGCAGATATTAATGCAGCGCTGAATATAGCAAGAAGACTAGGATACAGGGTAAGAGTATCGAGGAAGATTGAGAGCTACCATGTAACACATAACGGTGTAAAGCCAATAAACCCCCACCAGAGGGCTAACACCCGAGACCCCAGCAATAGAAACCCCGCCCATTAGAGCGGGGAGGGGTCATTATATACCTCAAAGCTTTTTGATCCTGTCTATCTTGGGATCCTCTGGGAAGATCTAGGATTTTTGGTTGGCTGTTTTGCTTGTAACGTGCTGTATGTAGATTTTCATGCTATAGGCCATGCGGTTCCTTATTCCTTCTCTTGCTGACCTCCTCTCCCGCCTTCAGGTCGTCATCTTGATCGTCATTCCTTTCTGGCGGATCATTGGTTCCTCCCTATCTATTTGGGTTCTCATCTGTCATTTGGGGGCAGTGGGGGTGGTCAGAGCTCCTCCAGGAGGATTTATCCTTAGCTTCTTCAAAGCCCTCTTCCTGATATTCAGCTTTCTAACAATGTCTCTATCAGCCTCAAAACCACATCTAGAGCATCTAAGCCTCCTATAGCCTGTCTCCTCTAGTTTCTTAGAATCGCATTTAGGACACTTAGACGATGTCCCATTCGGATTTATAATGGCTAGCGGAACCCCTTGTTTCTTAGCATTCCAATCAATCCACTTCCCCAGCCTCTTATACCCCATTATGATCAGCTTTGTCCTGTGATCCTTGTTCTTTATCTTTCTCAGAGAATTTATCAGCCCTGTGAGATCCTCTCTAGCGACTGCATATCTAAGCTTTTTAGCAAGCCTCACGATCCTCAGTGATGTTTTTCTAGCCCAGTCCTCCAGGATATCCCTAGCCTTCCTGTGATAGGATCTTATTCTATTTAGTATAGCTTTTCTCCTCCTCCATGCAGGATACCTTGGAGAGGAGTATCTCTTCTGGAGATCCTCGGCAAGCTTCTTCCATCTATGGGCTTCATCGATCTCGGTGTCCCTCTCCTTGTTTATCTTATCATCTCCATATACTATCTTCCTCTCATTAATATCTACGGCTATAGCATCCCTAGGCTTGCAAGGCTCTGGCCTGGGTATCTTCTTGGATATCCAAAGCATCATCCTATCACCTCTATAGACTAGCCTTGCCTCTCCATTTTCATACTAATCATACCTCCTATCCCAGCCGATGATCCTAAGCCTTATCCCTCCTATGATCTCCACATATCTTCTTTCACCCTATATCCTGATCCTGAATGTAACAACATGCTCAGCTTCCTAACCCTAGGCCTCCTCCTCCCCCTCCTAGGATTGTTCCTCCAGGCATTGGCATTAGTAAGAGCATCTCTATAGTAGTCAATGGCAATCCTGGATGGAAGGTCGAACCATTCCATCAGCTCTCTATATAGAACGTAGTGGGCATCCTTAATGCTTCTCAGGTTCAACCTCAGGATCTTGTTTATAGCGTAGTTCAGGGCTGTGCTGTATCTTCTGAGGAGTTCTATGGCTTCTGGCTCGGAGCTAACCATCATGCCTATTGAAAGGGTTAGCAAACCATCATCACCAGAAGTCATAGAACTCCTCTAAAAACCAGAATATAAAAGCTGATAAGCATTAAAAGACGAGGCTTTCAGGTGTAAAAAGTACTAAATAGATCCTAAGGGCTCTTCTCTAGAATTGGAGGGGTTATAGCCTAGTCTGTAACATTTTTACGTAACTACTCGTTATTTTTAATCACTTTTAATCCTTTTAAGGCTATTAAATAAGCTGAGGCTGTATGCCTATCAAAACCCTTCTCCCTCATAACCTTCTCGTGGTCTTGAAAGAGCATTCAAACGCAAAGCCATAGCTTTCCCTTTAGGAAAACCGTGAGAAACTACCTCGCTATACCACCAAGTTTTGAAAGTAATAATTTTACCCTCCTTGTTAATTACAACAACATTTAACCTATCACTATTCAAATCAAAACCAGCAAACAAACCGTAGCCATTAGGTTTTGGTGAAGAGAAGTGCTTTAAATAAAGCCAGAGTGGGATTTGAAGGTGAATCATAGGGTAATGCTTGAAACTAATTACTGCACCATAACCCTCCTCCTTCCTTCGAGATAACTCCTCTAGCTCAGAAAGTAATGGTAAGTACTTTTTACCGAAGTACGCCTTCCCGTGATCCCACTTACCCCACGGGTCTTTAACCTTAACTTCAACGTGGTCTTCCAAAACATGGAACTTAATTCCCCTATTGCCCCCATCACTTTTATTTCCCCTACAAGCGATCCACTTCTTTCTAATCTCAATCTTATTACCGTTATTCTCAACCAATGCTAAGGCTTGTTTATAAGCAGTTTCGGCATAGAATGCATAAGGGATAATATTATACAAGTCCTTAATAGCATCGTTTAGTGAAACTCCTTTTAAAGCTAAGTTGATCCCAGCCTTGACAGCCTTTGAGTAAGAGTAAGCAATTCTAGTTACCTTACCTAACTCAACAAACTCAACCCTACCATTTATTGTTACGAATTGAAAGTTTTCAAGAGCTTCTCTAGAGCCCATTAGCTTACTCATCATCTGGTAGGATGACAATTACTATCACCTCCTTGTCCAATAAGCCCTTAATCTTCTCATGAACGCTCTTTGGAACATATATTGCGTATTTAGGGTCTCCATATTTGTCATGATCCATATGTTATTAGTTACGGAGAAATTTATAAACTTTTATGCTAACATTAAATCGGAGGGTGCCACTATGAAGTCGATGAGCAGTCGCGAGGTGGAGGAAGGCACCCAATGAAACTCCCCATGTCGTGGCTGGGAGTCCATACTCCCTAACCTAGGCATGGGGAGGAGAAGAGGAGTGATGAGGCCGAGTGATTAATAATCACGATGAAGGCCGAACTCTGAAGGCTTCTAGTGTTTTTATTGATGCTAGTATG
>JAVVGE010000172.1:0-4772 GCA_032249255.1 Desulfurococcales archaeon
AGATCAATATAAATGGTTTTGAGAACATTTTCTTCACAGGTGTTGCCATTAATACCCATAGGGGCTGGGTGCACATAGATCTAGGGCCTACTAAGGAGTTCTACAAGCTGCTGGCTAGGGGTTTTAAGCCGACATTCCACGCAAAGATCAAGCTTGATTGGAAGAATAGGAGGGCGCTTTTCCACCTATCCCTTGGGAAGGAGGTGAGATCTACAGACCAGAGAAGGCTATTAAGTCTGTCAATGTTAATGAGAACTCAGTAGCAACTCTATACGAGGCATCCTCAATAATCCTCGAGACAGACCTTGCCAAGACTACTCTGGGCTATAGCTATAGGAAGGAGAGTATCCAGAGGAGAAATGGATCCTGTAGCAGGGAGGCTAGAAAGGCTATGAAAAAGCTTAAGGAGAGAAAGAAAAAGAGGGACTATAGGATGAAGACAGCAAACATGATAGTAAGGAAAGCCATGAGGATAAGAGGAGCGATAGTTATTGAGAGAATATCTGGAGACGATATAAGGATTATGATTGCTAGGTATAGGAATAGGCAGTTGAGACACAGAATATATCAGAGTGCTTTGAAGGGAGGGCTCAACGCAATAATAGATAAGGCTAAGGAATATGGTGTGCCGGTATTGATGGCAGATCCCAGGAATACATCTAAGATCTGCCCAATACACAAGGCTGTAATAGAATATGTGTAATAGAATATGGGGAGGATAGGGATCTGTAGCAAAGGTGGTGAGAGATGGCATAGAGAGGTAGTTGTCTTGATCAATATTTATCTTAAGGCCCTCGAAGCCCTTTATGAGGGCAATGCCCAGAAGGGCTTCGGGTTCTTAAGCCTAGACCTAGATGGGAGCCCCTTTCCACTAGGCTCCACAGCCACCGGTGAGCCCATAGAGATCCCAAGATCCCTGTGAGGGAGGTGGAAGCCCCCCGATGCCACAGGGCTGAAAACCCTGTGGATCGAGAAGCAAAGCAAACCAAAACAAATGAATATCAATAATCATCAATAACCATCGGGGGACAAGCGGAGGCTCATTAAAGGGGCTATGAGAGATCAACAGGAAATGCTATCACAAATATAATAGGATACTGGGTGCTAATGCTGGTTAGGTTGCTAGGAAGAATGACCATGTTTGGAGATCGTTCTTCGAATCATTGAGATTGAAAAGACAAGGGAAGCTACCGCCTTTCATGAAGAAACAGTCTCTGCCTGGCTATTGGGAAGGATAGGTTGCTGAGAGGAGAAGGCTCATTATAATCATTAAGAGTGATAATTACTATATTAAGAAGGTGGGTGATGGCCGAGGCTATATTGTTCTCAAGGACTTTTTGGGGAGAGGCTAAAATATTATGGCAAACTTATGTGGAGCGCTGACCTCTCCCCGCCTTCAGGTCGTCGTCTTTTGATTGTCATTCCTTTCAGGCGGTTCATTGTTTCCCCCATCTATTCGGGGAGGAATCATCTATCTACTCTTAGGTAATCATCATGTCAAGCTTATAGCCAGAGTCAGGTATTGATTTTATGAGGGCCCGTCGTCTAGCCAGGTTAGGACGCCGCCCTCACACGGCGGAGGTCCGGGGTTCAAATCCCCGCGGGCCCACCAAGATCTTCTCACCTGATGATCCTCATTTATAAACTAAAGATCCTCGGGATCTTCATTGATCCTCGGAATCCTCTCAAAGATCCGATCACTTTGATCCAGATTCTATATTGGTTTCATATTAGCATTCATATCAAGTATTTATATCATTATTTAATATGAGCTTTTATATCTTTTTCTATACTTGGCGGGGCCTTGGTAGATCCAAGCCTTGTGGATTTCAGGAGCCTCGGTGACGATGCTGGGTACAGGATCTTCGACTATCTCTGGGAAAGGAGCGTTAAAAGTTCTGATCTCGGTATAGATCCTACCTATGCTAATAAGATCGGGAATAGGAGGGCCAGGATCTCTGACGCCCTGTAGAGGGTTAGTGATTTGTTTAGCTATATCCGATGATCTTGTGACTAGAACCGTATCCCACCAATATATTATGCTGAAAAGGGGAGCCGTGTTCATAGCGGTATCCATGTGCTATAGTTGTTATACTGTATAGCTCATCCCCAGGACCTAGTCTCTTCTCGCTCTCAACTCGCAGGGTGGGCGAACGGCTTGAGGGTTGGATCTTTGCGGATCTCTTCTTGTCTGAAAAAGCTTGTATGGTCAAAAACGGCATATGATCATTAACAGATCGGATGATAAACGATCAGCCAGCCACGAGAAACATAAACCAGCACCCAGAGCCAGGTCTCCTCTATAGACCCAGCTATATCTAAACTGTGTTGATGCGAGAACCCATATTGTAGTGCTAGCCAGCAATCTTGGGAGCCAATGCAAGCCAAGACTGAAATCGACCCCACCTGTATAATTTGAGTCATAAAGGATATCGCCTCCGCCGTGTCTATGTGTATGCAAGCCGGCCTGACGTTAAATAGAGGATCAAATAGAGGGCATGCCTCGCCCTTTTAGGGCGGGTAGTGTTTATGTTTTTAGGTAGAATAGTATTTTTGTTTGGGCTCCTGCTTGGGTAGTGGGCAATCTCTAGGGGCGTGATGTCCTCGAAAACCCTGTAGGGAGAGATGCCCAGGATCAGATGACATCCTCCCCGCCCTAAAGGGCGGGGTTTCTATGCTGGGGTCTCGGGTGTTAGCCCCCTGGAGAGGGTCAGAGCTTCTAAGCTAGGTCCTTCCCTACTGATATAGAGGCCAGGTTTTTAATGAGACTCTCTTCCACCTTGAAGGGGGTGCGCATCGGATCTTGCTTGCTATGTACACCTAATAAGGATGCATCCCTCTCTCACCAGCCTCTCCTTACCTCTGAACCTTATCTCGAGAATCCTGTCCCCAGAGATCTTCTGGCCAGCCCTCAGCAGCTCGTGGAGATCCTCTTCCAGATCGAGCTCGGTATATACACAGCGGCTGTTAAGCCTCCTCCTCGCCTCATCAACGCTCCCAGAGCCCCTAACCAGCTGTGAGAGCAGGCTTTCTCTGTAGGCTGCCTCAATATCTATCACATAGAGTGATGCTGAAACCGGCCCTACCTCAACCACCCTAGATCCCTGCCTAATCACATCTTCTCCCCAAGCCCCCTCAGGGCTTTAAAGGGAACCTTAGAGGCCTCGCTAGCGAATCTCTCTAGATGTTTCTCAAGAGCCGTGAGCTCCTTCCTCGAGAGCCCACAGACCTCTATAAGGCCACCCTTACCAGAGATCTCGGCAATCCTCTCGAGAACCTTCCCAGGCTTAAGCTCTCCATCAGCCCCAGGTCCCAGAACTACGAGGATCGAGGGGATCTTGATCCTGTGAAGGGCTGAGAGGGCTATTGAATCGGCTAGAGGGCTCCACAGATTCTCCTCACAGCCCTTAGCAAGCACATCCCCACCAACATCAACCCCAACAATAGCCCCGATCCCGAGCCTCTCAGAAGCCGCCTCCAAGGCCTCTGCAAAACCCCGCTCCCCCTTGCTAAGATCTAGGAAAAGGGTCCTCTCACCCAGGATCTCCGAGGCGACCACTATTTGAGGCACTATCTTGATGCCGTATCTGTTCACAAAACTCCCAGGCCCCACCAAAGCAGCACCCCTCCCCAGCACCTCTGCCCCTACAAGCTGCTCAACAGGCACAGGCCCAGGGAAAGGATCTATAACAAACCTCTCCCACACAGCATTTCCCAGAACCGCGGCCACCCCCAAGGATCTGAGCCTGTAGAGAACAGCAAGAGCTCCCAGCGAATCTCCCCCACCCCCAATACCCACAACAAGAACCTTACCGAGGCCCGAGAGCTCCTCGAGAGAATCAATCTGAAGCCTCGCCATAGACCCACCCTAGATAGAGCTTGGGAACTATATATACTAGACCAAGCCTGGCCTGATGACTTTTGGGAAAGATCGGTTGTGAAGACATGGCGGATCTACCCCAGCCGTTAACCCGAGAGAGGCTATTAACCGCCCTCGGGCTCATCACGGCACAGCTCTAGGCGGGCTACGGAGCACATCTCCTCACACACCTAGAGCTCGCTAAACAACACGTGGAAAGATTGTTTATAAGCTTCATCGGGACTAGCTAAACATAGATAAATATAAAAACATTTCTATTGACAACAGAGCAAGCCTCGCCCTTTAGGGCGGGGTTTTTAAGGCTTCTATGCTCTATAATGCATAGGGGTCGGGTCTTGGTGGGCAGAAGTGCTGGTGGAATGCCCGGCGGGGGAATCCCCGAGGCGTGCTCGCCAGAGACTACGGCCCTCCTGGAAGCCTTCAAAAAAGAGACAGAGAGGAGGAAGAGGAGTAGGCGGAGGACTAATAGAGTAGCTCTATTCCCCAATAGATGTGAGGAAGAAACGCTATTCGACATAGGCTTGGCATGTTCTAGTCTGTGGAACGAGCTTAACTATGAGAAGAGACATGCTTTCTTCAACAGAGAGCCATCGCCTGGGAAGAGGGATGAGATTAACAAGAGATATTATTATTAGGTATAAAGGGGTTCTTGGTGTTAATGCTGGTCAGGTCATTAATAAAAATGATGAGGCTTGGGAAGCATTCTACGAGCTACTAGATCTAAGGAAACAGGGTAGGCTACTACCATTCACTAGGAAGGTTTCTCCACTAGGTTATTGGAAGGATAGGGATACATAGTGATTAGGAACGATAGATATTATATTGAGCCTATCAGCGAGAACGAGGGATACATAGTACTTGAAGACTTCGATCTGAGGATAAGATATGTTGG
>JAVVGE010000173.1:0-4772 GCA_032249255.1 Desulfurococcales archaeon
CTAGCCATTATCCCTAGACCTCGTTCGCCCCTAAACCTCCACTCCAACCATTAATTAATAATGAAAGAATATGAAAGCATTCCCACTACTATGAAAAAAGGATACAGCCCTTCCCAGAGATCAGCTCATCTATTAACATTAAAAGACTAGAACCCGCCTTCTTCAAGATCCTCGTATCAGTGACATCCCCGCCTGTCGTATCGCTATTATGTTTAATAATTTAAATACATAGCAATCTTTGAGATATTAGAACCTATCTCTGTTTTGCAAACCATAAAATCGAGATGCTATGTGTAGATAAAAACTATAACACAGAGAATGGATCAGAGATAGATTTAAAAGCTTTATAGCTATTTTTTTTATTGATATGAGGTAGGAGGCGGAAGCTATGTCTGAGATAGATGAGAAAGATCTAAAGATCTTGGAGGTGTTGCAAGAGGAGGGAAACATAACTTTCGTAGAGCTTGGCAAAAGACTTAATATGAGTCCTTCAACCGCATATATAAGGGTTAGGAGGCTAAAGCAGATGGGGCTTATTAAAAAAGTTGTATCTATTATAGATTACCAGAGACTTGGCTATAAGGTAAGGGCTTATATATTCGTCAAGGTAGATCCTAAGAGGCTTGAAGCAGTAGCTAGAGAGCTTGCTAATATAGAGAATATCCTCCAGATCCATGATATCACGGGCGAGCCGTCACTCATAGCCCAGGTGATAGCCAGGGATAACGAGCATTTAGCACAGTTACTTGATCAGATAGGCAGAATAGATGGTGTGGTATCGACGAACACTATGATAGCCCTGAGAACACTTAAAGAGAGCTATAGGATCAGGTTAACATAGTCTGCATAGCTATCTAATCTTAAATTTAATTCTCTCATATCCCGGCGAGATATCGCCTCTAGATCCTCTGACAACTATGCTATTTCCAATAACATATATAGATCCACCTAGTATAGCTTCATATATTTTTGTTCCCCTCGGGAAGATCCAGTATGCTGCATAGTCATATTCAAATTCTTCTCTCTCATATCTATTCTCATATATATTCAATCCCCTTTCCAATCTACATTTTATCTCTATAATGAACAATATATATGCTCTATTTGGTTCTCCTCTCAAACCGAGATCTGTTAGTATTATCTCGGCACTCACCTTCTTCCCATTGATCACTATATCCTCCTCATTCAAAAAGCCCTGCATATTACTAGTGACAAGCTCGATCTCCTTTCTAAACAGATCTGTGTTCTCAAGGATCTTTTTATAGTAGCCCACGGGATCTACGTAGTCAAAGGTCAGTGAATATCTTATCCCTTCCAGAGAAACATTGAATATCGCTGAGGCATATATAGGTCTAACCATTTTAGACGCTATCTCTAGCTCCTCCTCACCCATATATCCAGCACCACTTGATACCTTCTTGGGCCAACACTTCTCACGATCCTTTTCCCCTCGATCCTATACTCTATAACTCCCCCTATCCCATCGAGATTATCTCTATATATGTCCTCAGCCTTTTTAATCGCCTCTTTCTTGTTCGCGGCATCTATGAATTCGTATGTATGTATATATCCGGAGCTCTTTATAGCCTCTACAGCTTTTGGCAGGGCTTTGAGTGCAAGCTCTGGGAGTGGCATTAGAACCCTGTCAGCCTGGTTCACGTAGTTCTCTATAACTTGCATTGCATCTCCGTGGACAGGGATCACTATGCCTTCAACATTGTTAAGCCTAACGTTCTCCACCATCAGTCTATACGCATGCTCATTAAGGTCTATCGATATAACTCTAGATGGTTTGGAATATCTAGCTATTATTATAGAGAATAGCCCCACCCCGGCAAACATATTTACTATGAATTCTCCAGGCCTAATAAGCTTCGAGATCCTCATATGCTCATAGCTCAGTCTAGGGGATATATAGACCCTAGATATATCCACCTTAAAGGAGCACCCATGCTCCCTATATATAGTCTCTGTCCTCTTCTCACCGTCAAGCCATATAAGCTTCCTAAGTCTGTATGGACCCTCAACTGGCGATATGGAAGCCCACACAGATCTAACCCATGTGAGCCTCTTCATAAGCTCCCGCGCTAAGATAGCAAGATCCTCTATCTCTACATCAAAAGGCTTCTTTATTATTGCTATATCCCCTACAAAATCGATGCTCCCCCACATCTTATTAACCTTATCACCACCCAATATCTCCCTAGCTATGTCTCTGAGGAGTTTGGGCATATCTTAAACCTTAGGTTCTAAGCTTCTCTTTTAAACTACCTATTTCACTAATTAGCTCCCTCCTAGACTTAACATCTACTAAAAGGGTCTCTAGATCCTCAAGAGCCCTTCTCATTACATCAACCTTGTGCTTGAAGCCCGGCACCAGCGAATCTGGGTAGTCCAGATATCTGAGGCGGGAATATATCTCGCTTATTAACCTTACTATAGTTATCGATTCATCCACTTTCCACTCTGTTAGAAGTGTTATGGCATGCCTTCTCAGCTCGCCCGTGAGATCCTCAATAGCTAATAATCTAGCTTCTGGAGGTATCTTTTCACTGCACAGCCTAGCGATCTCCTCTGTATCTCTGCTCACTATCATATATAGATAGCTCGCCTCGCAGAACTCTGCAAAGGCTTGCAGTGATAGACCATACCTAGTTAGATCTCTATCCATGTCTGGGACTTCTAGGAGCTTTTTAACGAGTGAGGAGCATCTATAGATCTCTTCGCGCGTTCTCTGAAGATCCCCAGCATTTATATATGTAACAGCTCTTCCAGAGCATCTTATTAGTTCTCTCGATATGTTTAGGATCTCTTCTCTAAGAGCGTCCCTGCGATCCAGCTCACCTGAGATCCTATCAATCTCCTCTAAGATCTTCTTGCCAACATCGCCTATCATAAGGCGACACCTAGAAACCTCTCTCAGAATTGGAGAGGAGATTGGGTATTAGTGCTCCTATATACGATCCTTCCGTCTACGATCGTATATAGCGGTTTGATCTCGAGCAGCTCTCTGGGATCTTTGACTTTGAGCGGATCTCTATCCCATATAACTATATCAGCTAGCTTCCCAACCTCTATACTCCCTATGATGTCCTCCATTCCGAGGCATTTGGAGGCCTCATAGGTATATGTAGAGAAAGCCTGTTCTATTGATATGGCCTCACCTCTATTTAGCTCCATACCCATCATGTCTAGCCTAGTTACTGCGGAGTATATGCCGTATCTAGGTGGATAGGGAATCACCGGGGCATCAGATCCGTTGCATACAGTTAAACCAGAATCGATCATCTTCTTAATCGGGAGGATCTTGTTGTATATATCTATATATAGATTTTTCCTATATGCCTCCGCTAAGAAGTATATGAATCCGCTCTGGACTTCTGCATATCCACTAAGGGATCTCAGCCTCTCTATATGATCATCCCTGGGTAACATGAAATGTATTATCGTTAATATCGACCTCTTCCAACCCCTCCTATAAGCCTCTTCATACGCCCCCACAACCTCCTCAATAGCCATATCCCCTATAGCATGTATACTGATCATATAGCCTTTGGACATTGCCTCGAGAACCATCTCCCTGAACTCCTCTAGGCTTAGAATCGGGAGCCCGCTAGTCTCCGGATAACCCCTATACTTGCCAGAGATCCACGCAGTTCTAGTGCTTATAGCACCATCAAGTATTATTTTTATTCCGGGCACCCTTAGCCAGGGATCTTCCGTGCTTGATATATAGCTCTCACCATCCCTCAGCTCTTTAAGGCTCTGTGCCCAGTAAAGGGCTACGATCCTAACCAGCTGCTCTCCGCTCTTCCTTATATCTCTATACGCTTCTAAAATATCTCTCGTATACTCGTGGGATGTGGGATCCTTTACCGCAGTTATACCCTCTGAAACCCATTCCCTCATAGTGTGTCTTATAGCCTCTATCCATTCTCTCTTAGTGGGCCTCGGTATCTCCTTGACCACGAGCTCTATAGCAGGCTTCTCCGCCAAGATCCCTGTGGGCTCTCCCTCAGAGTCCCTCTCTATGACTCCCCCAGGAGGACTCTCAACACCCCTCTTTATCCCCGCAATCTCTAGAGCTAGGCTATTTGCAACAACCATGTGCCCTGACGTATGCCAAAGAACCACTGGATGTTTTGTGGTAGCTTCATCAAGATCCCATCTATTGGGCATCCTCCCCTCAGGGTAATAGGCTTGGTTCCACCCTCGACCAAGGATCCACTCCCCTTCCTTCCTCTTTTCAGCAGCCTCTCTAACCACTTCAATAAGCTTCTTAATGCTATCCACGCCGGGGTAGCTTAGATCTATGTATCTCGTTCTATATAGCCCCCACACAGCCATATGGGCATGTGTATCTATCAATCCAGGAGTCACGCCCTTCTCCCCAACATCTATAACTATAGTGTCTAGGCCTATGTACCTATCTACACCACTTCGACCCCCAACATATATGATCCTATTACCTTTAACAGCTATGGCCTCAGCAACTTCGAGTCTTTTGTTAAATGTATATATACTCCCTATTATCACTAGATCAGCATGTTCTGTGAGAGCCATATGATAACCCCTATTATATGGGCTTAGAGGAGTATATAGTTATGGGATGTCTCTGGCCTCGCCCTCTTCATGCGTTGATATTGAGAACACATATAGCGAGTATATAAGAATCGTGTTTCCGAGGCACGCAAATCCAGCTGGGTTTCTGTATGGTGGGGGTTCGGGTTTCATTGGGCTTGATATTGTTTGGTGTCAAGCCCTCTTCCCTT
>JAVVGE010000174.1:0-4761 GCA_032249255.1 Desulfurococcales archaeon
ACCAGTAAACCCTATAAAGATCAATATAAATGGTTTTGAGAACATTTTCTTCACAGGTGTTGCCATTAATACCCATAGGGGCTGGGTGCACATAGATCTAGGGCCTACTAAGGAGTTCTACAAGCTGCTGGCTAGGGGTTTTAAGCCGACATTCCACGCAAAGATCAAGCTTGATTGGAAGAATAGGAGGGCGCTTTTCCACCTATCCCTTGGGAAGGAGGTGAGATCTACAGACCAGAGAAGGCTATTAAGTCTGTCAATGTTAATGAGAACTCAGTAGCAACTCTATACGAGGCATCCTCAATAATCCTCGAGACAGACCTTGCCAAGACTACTCTGGGCTATAGCTATAGGAAGGAGAGTATCCAGAGGAGAAATGGATCCTGTAGCAGGGAGGCTAGAAAGGCTATGAAAAAGCTTAAGGAGAGAAAGAAAAAGAGGGACTATAGGATGAAGACAGCAAACATGATAGTAAGGAAAGCCATGAGGATAAGAGGAGCGATAGTTATTGAGAGAATATCTGGAGACGATATAAGGATTATGATTGCTAGGTATAGGAATAGGCAGTTGAGACACAGAATATATCAGAGTGCTTTGAAGGGAGGGCTCAACGCAATAATAGATAAGGCTAAGGAATATGGTGTGCCGGTATTGATGGCAGATCCCAGGAATACATCTAAGATCTGCCCAATACACAAGGCTGTAATAGAATATGTGTAATAGAATATGGGGAGGATAGGGATCTGTAGCAAAGGTGGTGAGAGATGGCATAGAGAGGTAGTTGTCTTGATCAATATTTATCTTAAGGCCCTCGAAGCCCTTTATGAGGGCAATGCCCAGAAGGGCTTCGGGTTCTTAAGCCTAGACCTAGATGGGAGCCCCTTTCCACTAGGCTCCACAGCCACCGGTGAGCCCATAGAGATCCCAAGATCCCTGTGAGGGAGGTGGAAGCCCCCCGATGCCACAGGGCTGAAAACCCTGTGGATCGAGAAGCAAAGCAAACCAAAACAAATGAATATCAATAATCATCAATAACCATCGGGGGACAAGCGGAGGCTCATTAAAGGGGCTATGAGAGATCAACAGGAAATGCTATCACAAATATAATAGGATACTGGGTGCTAATGCTGGTTAGGTTGCTAGGAAGAATGACCATGTTTGGAGATCGTTCTTCGAATCATTGAGATTGAAAAGACAAGGGAAGCTACCGCCTTTCATGAAGAAACAGTCTCTGCCTGGCTATTGGGAAGGATAGGTTGCTGAGAGGAGAAGGCTCATTATAATCATTAAGAGTGATAATTACTATATTAAGAAGGTGGGTGATGGCCGAGGCTATATTGTTCTCAAGGACTTTTTGGGGAGAGGCTAAAATATTATGGCAAACTTATGTGGAGCGCTGACCTCTCCCCGCCTTCAGGTCGTCGTCTTTTGATTGTCATTCCTTTCAGGCGGTTCATTGTTTCCCCCATCTATTCGGGGAGGAATCATCTATCTACTCTTAGGTAATCATCATGTCAAGCTTATAGCCAGAGTCAGGTATTGATTTTATGAGGGCCCGTCGTCTAGCCAGGTTAGGACGCCGCCCTCACACGGCGGAGGTCCGGGGTTCAAATCCCCGCGGGCCCACCAAGATCTTCTCACCTGATGATCCTCATTTATAAACTAAAGATCCTCGGGATCTTCATTGATCCTCGGAATCCTCTCAAAGATCCGATCACTTTGATCCAGATTCTATATTGGTTTCATATTAGCATTCATATCAAGTATTTATATCATTATTTAATATGAGCTTTTATATCTTTTTCTATACTTGGCGGGGCCTTGGTAGATCCAAGCCTTGTGGATTTCAGGAGCCTCGGTGACGATGCTGGGTACAGGATCTTCGACTATCTCTGGGAAAGGAGCGTTAAAAGTTCTGATCTCGGTATAGATCCTACCTATGCTAATAAGATCGGGAATAGGAGGGCCAGGATCTCTGACGCCCTGTAGAGGGTTAGTGATTTGTTTAGCTATATCCGATGATCTTGTGACTAGAACCGTATCCCACCAATATATTATGCTGAAAAGGGGAGCCGTGTTCATAGCGGTATCCATGTGCTATAGTTGTTATACTGTATAGCTCATCCCCAGGACCTAGTCTCTTCTCGCTCTCAACTCGCAGGGTGGGCGAACGGCTTGAGGGTTGGATCTTTGCGGATCTCTTCTTGTCTGAAAAAGCTTGTATGGTCAAAAACGGCATATGATCATTAACAGATCGGATGATAAACGATCAGCCAGCCACGAGAAACATAAACCAGCACCCAGAGCCAGGTCTCCTCTATAGACCCAGCTATATCTAAACTGTGTTGATGCGAGAACCCATATTGTAGTGCTAGCCAGCAATCTTGGGAGCCAATGCAAGCCAAGACTGAAATCGACCCCACCTGTATAATTTGAGTCATAAAGGATATCGCCTCCGCCGTGTCTATGTGTATGCAAGCCGGCCTGACGTTAAATAGAGGATCAAATAGAGGGCATGCCTCGCCCTTTTAGGGCGGGTAGTGTTTATGTTTTTAGGTAGAATAGTATTTTTGTTTGGGCTCCTGCTTGGGTAGTGGGCAATCTCTAGGGGCGTGATGTCCTCGAAAACCCTGTAGGGAGAGATGCCCAGGATCAGATGACATCCTCCCCGCCCTAAAGGGCGGGGTTTCTATGCTGGGGTCTCGGGTGTTAGCCCCCTGGAGAGGGTCAGAGCTTCTAAGCTAGGTCCTTCCCTACTGATATAGAGGCCAGGTTTTTAATGAGACTCTCTTCCACCTTGAAGGGGGTGCGCATCGGATCTTGCTTGCTATGTACACCTAATAAGGATGCATCCCTCTCTCACCAGCCTCTCCTTACCTCTGAACCTTATCTCGAGAATCCTGTCCCCAGAGATCTTCTGGCCAGCCCTCAGCAGCTCGTGGAGATCCTCTTCCAGATCGAGCTCGGTATATACACAGCGGCTGTTAAGCCTCCTCCTCGCCTCATCAACGCTCCCAGAGCCCCTAACCAGCTGTGAGAGCAGGCTTTCTCTGTAGGCTGCCTCAATATCTATCACATAGAGTGATGCTGAAACCGGCCCTACCTCAACCACCCTAGATCCCTGCCTAATCACATCTTCTCCCCAAGCCCCCTCAGGGCTTTAAAGGGAACCTTAGAGGCCTCGCTAGCGAATCTCTCTAGATGTTTCTCAAGAGCCGTGAGCTCCTTCCTCGAGAGCCCACAGACCTCTATAAGGCCACCCTTACCAGAGATCTCGGCAATCCTCTCGAGAACCTTCCCAGGCTTAAGCTCTCCATCAGCCCCAGGTCCCAGAACTACGAGGATCGAGGGGATCTTGATCCTGTGAAGGGCTGAGAGGGCTATTGAATCGGCTAGAGGGCTCCACAGATTCTCCTCACAGCCCTTAGCAAGCACATCCCCACCAACATCAACCCCAACAATAGCCCCGATCCCGAGCCTCTCAGAAGCCGCCTCCAAGGCCTCTGCAAAACCCCGCTCCCCCTTGCTAAGATCTAGGAAAAGGGTCCTCTCACCCAGGATCTCCGAGGCGACCACTATTTGAGGCACTATCTTGATGCCGTATCTGTTCACAAAACTCCCAGGCCCCACCAAAGCAGCACCCCTCCCCAGCACCTCTGCCCCTACAAGCTGCTCAACAGGCACAGGCCCAGGGAAAGGATCTATAACAAACCTCTCCCACACAGCATTTCCCAGAACCGCGGCCACCCCCAAGGATCTGAGCCTGTAGAGAACAGCAAGAGCTCCCAGCGAATCTCCCCCACCCCCAATACCCACAACAAGAACCTTACCGAGGCCCGAGAGCTCCTCGAGAGAATCAATCTGAAGCCTCGCCATAGACCCACCCTAGATAGAGCTTGGGAACTATATATACTAGACCAAGCCTGGCCTGATGACTTTTGGGAAAGATCGGTTGTGAAGACATGGCGGATCTACCCCAGCCGTTAACCCGAGAGAGGCTATTAACCGCCCTCGGGCTCATCACGGCACAGCTCTAGGCGGGCTACGGAGCACATCTCCTCACACACCTAGAGCTCGCTAAACAACACGTGGAAAGATTGTTTATAAGCTTCATCGGGACTAGCTAAACATAGATAAATATAAAAACATTTCTATTGACAACAGAGCAAGCCTCGCCCTTTAGGGCGGGGTTTTTAAGGCTTCTATGCTCTATAATGCATAGGGGTCGGGTCTTGGTGGGCAGAAGTGCTGGTGGAATGCCCGGCGGGGGAATCCCCGAGGCGTGCTCGCCAGAGACTACGGCCCTCCTGGAAGCCTTCAAAAAAGAGACAGAGAGGAGGAAGAGGAGTAGGCGGAGGACTAATAGAGTAGCTCTATTCCCCAATAGATGTGAGGAAGAAACGCTATTCGACATAGGCTTGGCATGTTCTAGTCTGTGGAACGAGCTTAACTATGAGAAGAGACATGCTTTCTTCAACAGAGAGCCATCGCCTGGGAAGAGGGATGAGATTAACAAGAGATATTATTATTAGGTATAAAGGGGTTCTTGGTGTTAATGCTGGTCAGGTCATTAATAAAAATGATGAGGCTTGGGAAGCATTCTACGAGCTACTAGATCTAAGGAAACAGGGTAGGCTACTACCATTCACTAGGAAGGTTTCTCCACTAGGTTATTGGAAGGATAGGGATACATAGTGATTAGGAACGATAGATATTATATTGAGCCTATCAGCGAGAACGAGGGATACATAGTACTTGAAG
>JAVVGE010000175.1:0-4740 GCA_032249255.1 Desulfurococcales archaeon
CTGAGAAGCAGCTTAAACAGGGCCTTGCAATATCTAGGGAGATCCTCTCACTCATGTAATACCCAGCACTATCCATGTGAAAGTTCGCCGACCCCTAACACTCAATATAGAGGCTAGTGACATAATATAATTGATGATTATTGAGTAGATATAAACTCGACCCAGAATGGCGTGAGAAAGCAGATATATTCCTTGAAGACGCTGCTAGACACCTAAGCGAGGGTCACTATTGGCTCACATGCTTCGAAGCGCATCAGGATGCAGAGCTATACCTCAAACCCCTAATAGTCTCAGAAAATTTGTAGAAGAAGCCTGCAAAAGCGGGGTTATAAGATCAATGCTATTGGTGGGTTCTAGAGCTAGAGGCGATCATAGATATTCAAGCGACTTCGATGTAGTAGCGGTTGTAAAGAATAGCGATGATCCCCTTGAAATTGCGGCTATGCTGAGATCCCTAGTCAGAGGTCGTTTTCCTCTAGATCTTATAGCTATTCGTGAATCAGAAGTAGAAGATCCGCTATATAGGGTGATGCTAAAAACCTCTATAGATCTATGTTTAGAAGGGAGAACGATGCATAGCTAGAGTTATGATAGCTTTTGGCTTCCACATTGTTGAATCGAGATTTCTAGATCGTTATGCTTAGATGTATAGGCTGAACCACCGCGTTTGAATCATAATAATTAATTTTGAGAGTCTTTTTAGGGCTATTATTATGCAGCATATCTCAGCCAAATTAGACATTCTCGGCAAGCATTTATGATGCTATAGAGATGATGCAGAGAGATCTAAGATGGGAGTATAAGGATCAGGATCTTCTTCAAAGCCCTCCTAAGCCTGTAGGATAGATTTGACTTAGGGATCCCTAGCTTTGTAGAGAGCTCTGTAAGCGATGTTCTTCGTGGATACTCATAGAGATCTCTAGCCATTTTTAAGAGCCTATTTTCCTCTTCAGTGAGTACTGGATTTATTGGGAGCTCCTCTATAGAGGCGCTACACCTCCCCGTGAGCGTGGATAGGAAGCTTGTAACCTCGTTGTCGGGAACAGCTACAACTACCGCGATACCCTCTCTCATAACTCTTATAGAGTTAACATAGAAGTTGGCCATGATATCCCTTAAAACACATCCCCTAGACCTCAGGATCGTGTATCCTCCCTTGTGATATCTCCTCAGCCTTATTCCGTGACCTCTCGCAAGATTTGGGATTGATGCGTCTTCTTTTCCCATGCCCTGTTTTTCCCTAACCCTGCTCACTAGTATGTGGATCGTCTCGCTTCTAGATAATTTGAATCCAACGTGCTCGTGATCCCTCAGGATCTCTCTCATAGTAGGGCATATAGGAACCACGATTCTATAGAATTTCACTATAACCCTAGTTAGTATTTCTTTATGTATATAAATGGGTTAGTTATAGCTAATATTGATGGTTTTTGAAAGGCAATGATCTTATGTACATCGGTGTACATAGATATATACATCCATATAGCATCGAAGCTTAATGTATTATTGAACATGTTCAATACATAGCTATGTTTATTTATGAAGGATCATCTGGGGTGCTATAGGTGGGAAAGCCGATATTTGCAGAGCTTCTGGATAATCTATGGTTCTGGGGAGCCCTCGCCTTAGCTATAATGGTGATCTATGGTGTATGGGCTCTTCTAGAGGCTACTAGCATGCACAGCATGCCAGGAATCATTCCTAGGGGGTGGGGCTAGATGGTTTTAACACCTAGAAGTGTGGAAGAGTGGTATAAGCCCTTCTCCAAGGAGGAGAAGATATGGTTCATATTAGCTATAGCAGTTGCTCTCACACTTGCAACGACAACTCTCTCGTGGCATCTAATAGATCCTTATCACCAGGTTCCATCAACAGCTGTGGAGTTTTCTCCGAGAGAGTTCTCCCAGAGAGCATCGGCGTTTATGGCTAACTACTCAGGGAAGATCGTGCCTGAAGGTGTTGATGTATATTTAGCGGCTTCCCAATGGATCTGGAGGCCATCTGAGATAAGGCTCAAGGCAGGTGTCACCTATAGGATCTGGGTGTCGAGTGCAGACGTGCTCCACGGCTTCTCAATAGTTAGCGAGGATGGAAGGGTTGTGTATAATATAATGGTTATGCCTGGCATGGCATACGCCATCCACATTAGATTCGACAGGCCCGGCACATACTACATATTATGCAATGAATATTGCGGAGTTGGGCATCAGGATATGCGTGGAAAGATCTTTGTTGTGGGGTGATATAAATGCAGGCTCCCCAGAGTCTCCAGGGTTTCAGAACATGTCCGGTAACGGGGCTTCTATGCCACATAGCATCTCTAAGGCTTATAACCGCTAACTATGCTATGGCCCTTATATCTATATCCATAGGCGGGATCGCAGCTATATTAGTCGGCCTCTCAAGATCCTCTCTGGTTCTGCTAAGAGATCCGGGGTCCTATTATCTCTGGCTAACAGCCCATGGGATCAACATGCTTATCTTCTGGATACTATGGTTCGAGATAGCCCTGCTATACTTCGTGGGCACCGTGCTCCTCAACGCACCCATATATAGTGTTAGAATCGGGTGGGCAGCCTTTGGGCTCATGCTGGCGGGATGGGCTATGATTGAGTATACGATATTTTCCGGGATGGCCTCGGTTCTCTTCACAGCATATCCACCACTGGCGGCCGATCCCCTATTCTATGCGGGCTACATCATATATGTCCTGGGCGCCGGGCTAGCCTCTATAACGTTCTTTCTAACCCTTTACAAAGCGAGGGTTGAGGGTAGGTATAGGGGCAGTCTACCCCTTGTAACATGGGGGGCGGCGATCGCAGCTATAATAGCTGTCACAGTAGTAGCCCACGGCCTGATCTCGCTGGCCTATGTAGTCTTCTGGCTAGCGGGCTCTATACCTATGAACGTTATGATCTATAGATGGTTCTTCTGGGGCTTAGGACATGATGCCCAGTACGTCAATGTTACAGCTATGGTTGCTGTGTGGTACGCGTTACTAGCACTTTCGACAGGTCTTGTAGCCACTAGATTTGTTAATGAGAGATATGCGAAGATCGCATTCGCCATGTATGTTCTCTTTGTGGTGCCTGGTATAGGCCACCACATACTAGTGGATCCAGGGTTCTCAACGGCCTTTAAGCAGGCGAGTGGAAGCGTGGGTTCCCACTTCCTATCTATACCATCAATGCTCCACGCACTAGCGTTGCTCGGAGGCCTCGAAGCCCTATTAAGAGCATCGGGGTATTCTAAGGGTCTCTTCGGCTGGTTCAAAGCGATACCATGGAAGAACCCTGGGACGTCGGGGCTTCTCCTATCTATGCTTCTATTCGGCATTGGGGGGATTATAGCCCAGCCCCAAACGACTCTCCAGCCTAACCTGATGTTCCATAACACAATGTGGGTTCCAGCACACTTCCACTTAACAGTGGTTGGGGGGACAACGCTGGCGTTTATGGCTCTATCATACTATCTAATCCCTCTAGTAACTCTTAGAAGGCTATTTAGCGTTTCCATAGCCAGGATCCAGATCTACCTGGCATTCATAGGGATCCTCACAATGACAGTCTCGATGAGCATACTGGGATGGCTTGGAGCCCCTAGAAGAACCCTGATCCTCCCAGAAACATTTACAGAGCATCCATACTGGATAGCACCAGCAACAGCTCTAGGAGTAGGAGTACTGATCTTCATAGTCTCTGGCGTAATGTACGTGCTAAATGCAATTCTAACAATCCTAGCCGGGAGGAGAACAACAGATCCAAAGATGCTCATGAACGGAGTGATGATTTCATATGAGATCAAGGATCCGTCTGCTGCGAGGAAAATAGGCTCCTTAGTCATAGTAATTATAATCCTAGTCATAGCATTACTCGGCCTTTACTTTGCATCATTTATAAGACTAGCATCGCTCCCACCAATATGGTAGTTCCATATAGATCCATATTTCAATAGAGATTTTTTCTATCTTTAATACATATAAAATCTAATATCTAAGTTGAGTTGAATGAAGCGTTTTCCATTAATAGCATAAGAATTCTCACATTAAATTCCACTATACCTGGTTTCCCCATAGCTAGGCTATAGGAGAGGTTATTAGAAAGCAACGTTAAACCATAATAAAGATAAACAGGACGATCCGCAAGATCTGTGATAAACTTTTTATACAAATCGCACAGTTAGAAACGATTCTTCAAGTGTTCTGGTTGAATCTACTACTGTGTCAGGAATCAGCTTCCCATTTATTGGCGGGAACAGATTGCCTAACTATTCTATATGGTTTTAATATTTCTTCCATGGTATTTTTCCTAGGTAGAGGGCTGATAGAAGGGGTCTCATTACGGTGTACACGATCCGATAACCTCCCTTCATTAGATCATGTATAGGGTCTGAGACTTAAAACTTCCTAAGCTTACTAGGATAGAATCCTGATAATGGGGTAGATTCATTGCTAGATTAGTACAATAGAATATAATTTGATGACATCCGCTCCTTGGCAAGTTAAGATAGTTAGATTGAACGTGAGTGTTTTTAAGCTCAGAGGTTCTCAATTACAATCGATGATCTCATGTGAGTTCTAAACTCACATTGTTATACCTAACTCCGAAAAGGCTATTTCAGAATAACAATACGATTACAACCGAAAGCCTCGCCCTTCAGGGCGGGGAGGAGGTCAGAGAGATCTTCTTAACTATCTCTCCCTTCACGCTAATAGGGCTGAGAGGATCCTGAGGCTTCAGA
>JAVVGE010000176.1:0-4644 GCA_032249255.1 Desulfurococcales archaeon
GGTGTCTTAGCCTCTCATCCCTCTTATACATTGCCTTAAGGTACTTCTCATGATAGTATATCCATGTTGATATGCCAAGCCTCCTCAGCACATCCCTTATAGATTGATAAGCAGCTATCCTCCTCTTCCACCAATAATACTCAGACTTAATAGATCCACCCTTAACAAGCAAACGCTGATCCATCCGAGATCACTACAGCGAATAAATTATTCAAACCCATGTCTATGAATGCCTCCCTATCCCCTATGGGATCCCTCTGCTTAATAGATCTAGGATTAACGATCCTACCCTTTTTATCCTTGTAGTTGGGCTTTACATAGCCCTTCTTATTGGATTTAGGTGGATCTACACCAACCTCTATTAGTACTAGTGCAAACCACTTACCAGCCTCATATATGATCTCAAGCCTTCCCTGTTTACCCTCCCACCTGATCCTACCGGCATATCTTATTCTGGGATTAAAGTCTTTGAGTACAAGGTAGCCTTCACCCTCGTTTACAGGCTCTAGATAGTATCTATCACTTCTAACAAATATATGTATCTCCTTCTCACCGGTAAGCCTGTCCATCCAATAACCTGGTGGGGAGACCTTCCTGATATGCTGAGGTAGCCTACCTTGTTTCCTTAGATCCAGTTGCTTGAAGAACACGTTCCAAGCCTCATCATTCTTCTATATAGCGGCTTGAGCATTAACACCTAGAACCTCATTATACCTGTAGTAGTATTTCTTGTTAATCTCATAGTACTTCTTTCTCGTTAGCTCTCCCTTGAAGAATGCCTGCCTCTTCTCATAGTTAAGCTCATTCCACAGCCTAGCACATGTCAATCCAATACCCATTAAGTCCCTATGCCCACTCTCAGATGGCAGTAGCCTTAGCCTAGCAGTTCTAAGGTTTTTCTTCAGCCTCTCCTCGATCTCCTCTCTCAGGGCTTGGAGGGGTTGGGATGCCCATCCATGGGTAATGATCGGGGAGTCGTCCCCCCTTGGGTCATCCTTCCAGCACATTTACCCACAGATGGACACCCCAACCCCTATATAACACGATACAAAGGTTTAAAGCAAAACGATCCAAAGCCCCACCCCGCCTTAAAAGGCGAGGTTTGCTAAGCTTTAATATTAGATCCAGCTAGCTAAAATATTATTTACAAAACCATGCTCTCTAGTAATTATGTCATATTACTTCATCGCCTCTTTATCATTTCTAATCAGATCATGCTTCTGTTAGAAGGAACTAATGCTTGGTTAGTTAAAAATCTGGTTATCAATATAGTCTGGGGCTTAATATGGTATTGATTATAGATGAGCACGATAAGATCGAGAGACTGGTGCTTGGCTCAGCATTTCTGGGAGGAGGGGGAGGCGGCGACCTATGGAGTGCTATGGAGCTTGGAAAACAGCTCATAGGGCTTGGGGCTATCGAGATTAGATCTATTGAGGGTCTAGATCCGGGCTCGCTTATAGTCACGACATCTGTAGTTGGTCCTCAAAGCGTTGATACACATGTGAGGACTTCCCTGCTATCTAATCTAGTACGATCTGTAAGGCTTCTTGAAAATGTGTTAGGAGAACCTATTGACGGGCTCATAAGCTCTGAAATAGGGGCTATGAATACTATATCCCCTTTTCCGGCATCCATAATTCTTGGGATCCCGGTAATAGATGCTCCATGTAATGGTAGAGCGCATCCCACGGTGTTAATGGGCTCTATGGGCCTTCACAGGCTTCCTGGCTATGTCTCGATGCTCTCTGCTAGCTGGGGGAGGGTTGGGACACCTTATAATGGGCAGGTTCTTATAAAGGGTTCTCTTGAGGAGGTTTTGAGTGTTTTAAGGAGTATTGTAGCTATCAGGGGTAGTGTTGCTACTGCCAGGAATCCTGTGAGGGCTGACTATGTTGCGAGAAATGCTGCACCAGGATCTATTTCTCTTGCCCTGGATATTGGGGAGCTGATCTCCGAGTATAGATATGACCCCGAGGATCTGAGCTATAGGATTGCAAAGAGATTCTCCGGAACTGTGATCGAGGACTGTGTTGTGGTAGAGAAGTTTTCAGAGATCAGAGAGGGGCTCGATTATGGAAGGGTAGCTGTGAGGTGCGGAGATAAGGAGCTAGAGCTTGTATATGCTAATGAATACATGTATCTCGAAAGCTCAGGCAGCGTTATAAGCGTCTTTCCGGATCTTATATCCACTATAGATCTTTCAAGCGGGTTGCCAGTAATAAGCAAGGATCTATCCCGTGGATCCAGATTTAACATAGTGATTATAAGCTATAGAAATCTGAAGCTGGGCTCGGGAGTGAGATATCCTGAATCCTATGACCAGGTTATCAAGGCTATTGGGAGGGATATAAGGGCTTATCTAAAGGAACTCTTGGTGGCATAGAAAATGTCGATGGTCTCGAGCATTGTGAAGGTTATAGATATTCTTGACTCGCCCGAGGTTCGTGAGGAAGAGATCAGAGGGCTTGTTGTACAATGTAAGGAAGCCTCTATAGAGTTTGAAAGGCTCAGAGGGAAGGATGGAGAGACGCTGTTCACAAAGATAGTCTTTGATTTTGGCGGAGGTAGGAGTATAGGTGTAATAGGTAGATTAGGGGGTGTAGGCGCGAGGCCTCATATACTTGGCATGGTTTCGGATGCTGATGGAGCTATAGTTGCCCTAGCTATTGCAGAAAGACTCGCTAGAATGTGCTCAAAGGGGGAGGGGCTCGTAGGTAGATATATAGTAACTACCCATATATCTACACACTCGCCTGTCAGGCCTGAGAAGCCTGTTCCTATGATGGACTCGCCTCTAGATCTAGATACGCTCCTAATGAGAGAAGTCGATGAGAGGGCCGAGGCAATATTATCTGTTGATGCGACAAAGGGTAATAAGGTGATTAAGGTAAGGGGTTTCGCGATCACGCCTGTGATTAAGAGGGGATGGATATTGAGACCAACAGACGAGGTCTTGGAAATATATAGCTGGGTTATGGGCAGGCCCCCAATACTTGTTCCAATAACTATGCAGGACATAGTCCCCTATTCAACGCCTGTGAAGCATATTAATAGCATAGTGCAGCCCTGGATCTACACGGATTCACCAGTTATGGGAGTCGCAATAACGTCAGAATCGGTCATACCGGGTTCGGCGACAGGTGTGACAGATCTATACTCCTTAGATCCAGCCGCAAGGTTTGTCCTAGAAATAGCTAAGAGATATACATCTAGAACTTTAGAGATACATTACGAGGAGGAATACAAAACCCTACTAAACTACCACGGAGACGTAAAAGATATTCTGAGCAGAAGACCTAGAGAATGACGCCTTCCCGCCTTTCGGGGGGAGGGGGTATGGGCATATGATTGTTTCATATTCATCTAATATGAATGTAGTCCTGTTCTCATACAGGCTTACATCTCTAAGTTCATACTCGTGCATTCTGATATGAAATAGATTACATCATGTTAGGCGTGCTCCCTTCAGGCTTAACAAGTACTAGCTTTCCGTTAATACGCTCAACCTACCTGTCTCCCAGGATCCTCTTAACCTCGTCTTCCTCTGCTGGCGTGTAGCACGGGCATAGTAGGCAGAATAGCAAGTGTGTTAGGACGCTTGGGTAGCAGACCTCCACATCTCACCCGCACCCTTTACTGTACCTTTCCTGCAATAAAGACCATCAACCCTCTCTGTTTCAAAATACCTTGTATAATATCTATGACCCCCTCCCCGCTCTTAAGGGGCGGGGTTTGCCAAACTCTAATATCATATCAAAGCTGGCAAACCACGAGATACCATATAACGGTGTAGGCGAGGGAGCCATATCCAGCAGGACCTACGGGGTTTTCAGGAGGGAGGTGGAAAAGCTAGATGACCCCTCCCCTTTCAATTCTATAGTAGATCATCTTATTTATGCTGGGGTCTCGGGTGTTAGCCCTCTGGTGGGGGATTATTGTTTTTACCTCAATGATCATCGGGTTGGGGGTACGCTTCGGGGTCTCCCCCCTAGGGACATCGGGGCACACTAACGGGGTGCCCATCCGAGGCACCAACCCCCAAACCCTCAAAGAAATAGCCTCATCACCAAAACACCTACACTCCAGGGCTTAAAAACACAAACATACCCCACCCTAAAGAACGAGGATTGCTCCGTTGTCACGAGAAGCTAGTAGAACTATATATCGTATTTCAACTCAATAGCATTATTCCTAAACAATAACCATGGAAGGGTGAGAGATACCATAGCCATCTTCGTAGCACCAGTTAAAGTGAGGAACATCCGCATACCAATAGATACAATTATAAAAGAACACCTAGAACATCTTGGTTGGAGGCACGAGGCAACCCTTATTGACAACGGAGCAATCCTCGTTCTTTAGGGTGGGGTATGTTTGTGTTTTTAAGCCCTGGAGTGTAGGTGTTTTGGTGATGAGGCTATTTCTTTGAGGGTTTGGGGGTTGGTGCCTCGGATGGGCACCCCGTTAGTGTGCCCCGATGTCCCTAGGGGGGAGACCCCGAAGCGTACCCCCAACCCGATGATCATTGAGGTAAAAACAATAATCCCCCACCAGAGGGCTAACACCCGAGACCCCAGCATAAATAAGATGATCTACTATAGAATTGAAAGGGGAGGGGTCATACAATAGTAACTAGGAGGC
>JAVVGE010000177.1:0-4509 GCA_032249255.1 Desulfurococcales archaeon
TAACCAGCGTGGCAAAACCGCTTGCAACTGAGAGAACTATGATCGCTAGACATATGCTAAATAACGTTAGTTGCTTCACCATAGACCCCCAGGAAAATATCGAAAGCTACCTTAAATATTCCCATACACAGAACTCAGCAACATCTAGAGCTATGCTAAAAATCTAGCTAATATCGCATGCCGATCGAAATTTATTATTTCAAGTGCTTATCCAAGAGAAACTAAGAAGATCTTCTCTAGATCTTTCTTACCGATGTTCTTAGGCGATATGAAGAGTAGTCTCTACTACTTTAGCATTCCATCTACCAACACTTCTAGATCTTCTCTTTCAAATCAGCTCTTAAGTTCGGCAGAATCTTATCCTACTAATCATGACCCGCTTGTCCCCCGATGGTCATTGATTGTCGCTGGCATTCATTTGTTTTGGATTACTGTGCTTCCTGATCCACAGGGTTTTGATCCTGTGGCATCGGGGACTTCCACCTCCCCCACAGAGATTTGGATACCCCTGTGGTTCATTGGCGACTGTGGAGCCCAGCGGCACTGGGCTCCCATCTAGGGTTATGCCTAGAACCCCGAAGCCCTGCATGAGGGCAATGCCCAGAAGGGCTTCGGTCTCGGGAGCTCTGAGCATCATCGCTTCCCGAGGTCTCTCCACACCAAGATACAGCAGAGATATCACCTCATCATCAATACAATTATGGGCTGGATGCTTATAAGCTTAAGCCCAGACAACAAACAAATATAAAAACATTCCTACCACCATGAAAAAGGATACAGCCCAAATTATCCTAGAGAATCTCTAAATTATTATATACTCATTCCTAGGGCATCCCTGATTATCAGGTTTGCTGTCTTCCTTCTATGGTCTCTTATCTTCATACACTCCTTAAGCCTTTCCATAACTTTCCTAGCCTCTTAGCTAATTGATCCATGCCTCTCCTGATTAGTCTTCTTTCTATCTATAAATAGCCAGAAGTTGCCTTAGCAGGATCTGCTTCTAGGATTGTTGCTAATGCCTCGTAGAGTGTTGCAATTGAGCTCTTGTTAACATCAACAGGCTTCCTGATCTTCGTTGAGTTTATTACGTTCCTAGACATGTCATCAACTAGCCATAGGCTAACACTATTGATCCTCGGCACTAGTATGCCTTCCATCATCTCAAGCTCTGCTTGATACCGAGCAATCTTCCAGCCATTTTCCAGAGATATCTCCTGAGCCTCAGCTCCTAAGATCCCTTTTCTTAAGGTTTAAGCATTCAACGATCTCATAGAAGATCTCTCCAGAGTATTGTCTAGCCCTATTCCCTTGAGAGAGGAAACCCGTGTGGTTGCATCTCGGGATACGCCATGTATGAGGTAGGACGGGATATTGGGGTACACATTCTTTAGCTCTTGGTACTTCTCACTCCTCAGAATGCGGTGATTCTTGATGATATTCCTTAATGTGTGGAGTAGCACATTCACAAGCATCTTCATATATATTAAGGATCTTCTCTAGTGACCAGAACCCCTCCTAGATAACGGTTTTGATAGCTGAACGGCAGTTTTACTAACAACTATCCTCTCGCTGGGGTTGACAACCTATCTATACTCCTCATTGCCTTTCCTTCTCCTAACCATTATCCCTAGACTTCAGTATCTTCTTCGAAACAGCCAATATAGATATACAATAGTAGTAATGCAATAATATAATTAGGTAATAGGTAAAATGGGCTTATAACTTAGCTCTAACTATAATACTCGAAACAGATTCCGAACCCTTACTAGTAATCCCTATAAGTTTGTTCTATATTATATATATTTTGGTTAGTATGAAGAGGCTGGTCTTCAGGCTCAGCTATGCCGAGAATATATTAAAGGGTGAAAAGAGATCTACTATTAGGCTTAGATCTAGTTATAAGGTTGGGGAGGTGGTAGACGTATATGTAGGGACGGCCAGGGTTGGCAGGGCTGTTATAAGGCATATAGAGAGAAAGAGGCTTTCGGAGCTTAGTGATGAGGATGCGAGGATCGATGGGTTTAGGGATAGAGCTGAGTTATTGAGAGAGCTGATGAGGATCTATGGGAAGAGGGTTCTTAGTAAGAATCCAGAGCTATATATAATCCATTTCCAGCTTCTATAGAATAGTACCGGCACACCATATCCTCTAGTAGTAAGAGGGTTGCTCGGTGATAGAAGTCCCAGCACTGCTTGCTCTCATAACCTCGGCAGTTATCTCTTACAATAACTCCGTAGTAGTTGCGGGTCCACTCATATCCATAGGGGTTGGTAGGTATTTGGCCAGGATAGCCTCTGGTGCCTCAATAACTCTGGGTGCTATTGTGCTGGGTTGGTTTATGAGGATCCCTCAGCAGTGCAGTTTTGACAGCGCTATAGAGATATATATAGCGATTTTGATCCCCATGCTGGTATCAACTTTTTTCAGAGTTCCCTTCTCAGCCTCGATAGCCTTGATAGGGTCTAAGATCGGTAGTGATCTATCGCGCGGTATGATAGACGTCCCATGGATCTCTGAGACAGCTCTCCTCTGGCTACTATCCGGGGTTATAGTTACTGTCCTCACCATAGCTCTTCACAGAGTTCTGGGAGGGGCTGCACTGATCTCTAAAAAGACATTCCTTCTCCTCGGGATCTCGAGAATCTCTATATTAATAATCTCCATAGCATCCGGGATCCTTCTCGGGGCGAACACCCTGGGATTCCTAAGCAGCCTAGAATGCCATAGGCTCCTGTGGATAGTAGCTATAGGAGGCGCTGCAGCCTCGCTACCAGGCTCAGTAATGCTTGAGGGCATGTTCAGATGGTTCTCAGTTAAACATCTATCAGCAGCATCTATACAGCTATCAGTAGTAACCGGGATAGCCATTGCCACAAGATTCGGACTACCTCTATCTCACACATATGCTCTCATGCTCTCAGCAGCGGGCTACTCAGCTTCTTCAGGCATGAGTATATTTTCTAGGAAGCAGTTTCTCATAGCAGTTAGGAGCTGGATATGCTCTATAGCAATCGCTACAGCTATATCCTGGGGATTGTTTCGAACTTTATAAATATGAGCCTCAGTTCTACCTAATTATTACCTGCACTAACTAACCCGAGGTATAGTTATAGGCCTCTCTCTGAAACCCTAATATCAAAAGAAGCCATAGATCCATAGCAGACCAAATCTAATAATATCAATTTAATCCAAGAAATTCAGGCTCAACATCAACCATCAAGAGCACGGTTATATTTTAGCCAATCGCGCATGGGATTATATCTAGCAGATACGTCTCTTTCCAAACACCATCACGCGCCTCACACAGAGTAAGCCTCTGAATATAGTTTCTTCTAAGCAGATCTAATCTATTCTCTTTCAAAGCAACCAATAAAGATGATGCATCAACAATAATCCACTCATTAGCGAGTCTCCTATTATCCCAATATACCTAGGCTATCCTCTCTACCAATCAAATGACCCCTCCCCGCCCTTAAGGGCGGGGTTTCGAATCTCTGGGCCTCGGGTGTTAGCCCTCTGGCGAGGGATTAATGGTTCGGTACCATTGTGCGTTACTATGTAGCTCTCAATCTTTTTTGTTATTTTTATCCTGTATCCCAGCCTTCTCGCTATGTTCAGCGCAGCATTTATATCTGCGTTTATCTTCTTCCCAATCTTCCTACATATATACAGCCCTCTATATACTCTCCCGTTCTTATGTTTTGCTCCACATATAGAGCATCTCTGGCTGGTATAGTTCTCTGGGACTATCTCAACCTCAATACCATACTCCATGAATATATCCACAATCCAAAGAACTATCTTCCTAAACTGCCATATATTCTGTTATACTCGTTTCCATTATTCTGTGATAGCATGATCGGGTAGCCTATGTATAGCTTCCCAACTCCTCTTCTATACAGCTCATCAGCTAGGAATCTAATCGCTGTTATATAGAGACGCCTAAGCTTCTCATCCCTCTTATACATAGCATCTAGATATTTCTCGTGATAGTATATCCATGTTGATACCCCAAGCCTCCTCAGCATATCCCTTATAGATTGATAAGTAGCTATCTCTCTTTTCCACCAATAATACTCAGACTTGATAGACCCGCCTTTAACGAGCAAAGCAGAACCATCCGAGATCACCGTGGCAAATAGGTTGTTAAGCCCATGTCTATGAATGCTTCCTTATCCCCTATGGGATCTCTCTGCTTAATGCTCTTCGGATTTGTGATCCTCTGTTTCTTCTTTTTCCTCTCCTCATCATCGTATATGGGCTTTATATAGCCCTTTGGATTCGATTTCGGTGGCTCAACACCAACCTCTATTGGTATGTATGCTTGCCACTTACCAGCCTCATATACTATTTCAAGTCTTCTCTGCTTACCCTCCCACCTAATCCTACCAACATATCTTATCCTCAGATCGAAGTCTTCAAGTACCATGTATCCCTCATTCTCGCTAATAGACTCAATACTATATCTATCATTTTCTGATCAGTATGTGTATCCTCTTCTCACTAGT
>JAVVGE010000178.1:0-4395 GCA_032249255.1 Desulfurococcales archaeon
ACTAGTGAGAAGAGGATACACATACTGATCAGAAAATGATAGATATAGTATTGAGCCTATTAGCGAGAATGAGGGAATGAGGGATACATAGTACTTGAAGACTTCGATCTGAGGATAAGATATGTTGGCAGGATTAGGTGGGAGGGTAAGCAGGGTAGGCTTGAAATAATATATGTTAATGGCAGGTGGTTCGCCCTCGTACCAATAAAGGTTGGTGTAGATCCACCTAAATCAAATAAGAAGGGCTATGTAAAGCCCATATACGGTGAGGGGAAAAGAAGAAGAGAAGGATCATAAATCCTAGGAGTATTAGGCAGAAGGATCCCATAGGGGATAGGGAGACATTCATGGATATGGATCTTAACAATCTATTCGCTGCGGGAATCTCAGATGGATCGGCGATGCTTATCAAAGGAGGAACGATCAAATCCGAATACTATTGGTGGAAAAGAGAGACATCAGCCTACCAGTCTATTAGGGATGGCTGAGGAGGCTTGGCATATCGACATGGATATACTACCTTGAGAGGTATCTAGGTGTTATTTATAAGAGGGATGAGAGGCTAAGACACCTATACATATAGCTATCAGATTCCTAGCTGATGATCTGTATAGAAGAGGAGTTGGGAAGCTATACATTGGATATCCATACATGCTTTCACAGGATAATGGCAATGAGCATAACACTAACATCTGGTGGTTCAGGAAGATAGGAAGATAATCCTGTGGATCGTTGATATATTCATGGAATATGGTATCGATGCTGAGATAGTCCCTGAGGACTATACTAGTCAGAGATGCTCTATATGTGGAGCGAAACACAAGAAGGGAAGGGTATACAGAGGACTGTACATATGTAGAAAGACTGGGAAGAAGATCAATACAGATATAAATACTGCGCTAAACATAGCGAGAAGACAGGGACACAGGATAAGGATATCGAGGAAGATAGAGAGCTACTTGGTAGCACATAACAGTGTAAAGCTATCAATCCCTCTCCAGGGGGCTAGCACCCGAGACCCCAGCATAGAAACCCGTCCTTTAGGGCGGGGAGGAGGTCAGAATTCTTTATAAATTCTTTATAATCTACATCTTATTTCTATGGGGTAGCTGCGAAATAGCGGGAAGCCGATTCGGTACTATATGTTAGATAGCGAGAGATCATATTCAGAATTGCTTCAGGATTTGTTCTTGTTATGATTGTGAATACTTATATATATAATCATATATTAGGGTATTTAAGTTGCTAAATTACAATAATGTTAGATGGGTGACAGTATGAGGCATCGCGGATTCGTGGGTGAGGAGCATGGTGCTGAGCATGAAGAGCCCTTTTATAGGAGTCTAAGAGGGATTCTAACGACCACTCACCACACTAACATCGGTATTATGTATATATCGCTGGCTCTTATAAATCTCCTACTAGCCGGGATCTCGGCTTTCTTGATAAGGCTCCAGCTGTCTGGTATAGGTGTTACAGATCCGGGTAGGTATCTGGCTATTGTAACGCTCCACGGGACCATGATGATCTTCTTCGTCGTGATGCCCTTCTTCGCAGGCATAGGTAACTACATATTGCCTAAAATGGTTGGGGCACCAGATCTATATTGGCCGAAGATAAACGCCCTAGGATTCTGGATGTTTGCCTCGAGCTCCGCTCTTATCTGGCTAACCCTCCTAGATGCCGAGAACCTCCAGATAGGCTGGACAGGCTATGCTCCTCTCTCTGTGAGGCTTCAAGGCTATTCTGTGGATCTTTGGGCTCTGAGCCTCTTCCTAGCGGGTATATCCTCTATACTGGGTGCTGTGAACTTCTTCCTAACAGTTATGAGGCTTAGAAGCCCTAGCCTCAAGATATCGAAGCTCCCGCTCTTCGTATGGGCTTTCCTAGGTGCTCAGCTAATAATACTCTATGCCCTCCCACCGTTCGGAATGGTTTTGGCCATGATATTTCTCGAGAGGAATTTAGGGATGCCTTTCTTCGACCCGAGATATGGTGGGGATGCACTGCTATATCAGCATATATTCTGGTTCATGGGTCATCCAGAGGTATATGTTCTAGTCCTCCCAGCTATGGGGATTGTGTCAGAGATACTGCCCAGGATGGCTAGGAGACCTATATATGGCTACAAAGCTATAGCTGTTTCATCTGTAATGATAACCCTCATGAGCTTCTTCGTCTGGGCTCACCACATGTTCACAGTTGGGCTGGGTCTCTTAGCTGCTACACCATTCATGATCGCTACTATGGCCATTGCGATACCCTCTGGGATAAAGGTGTTCAACTGGACTGTTAGCCTATATAACTCGAGGATATGGCTTAGAACCCCGATGCTCTATGTACTGGGCTTCCTAGCATTCTTCATAATAGGGGGTATAACAGGTGTCTTCTTCCCAGTAATCCCGGTTGACATAGCATTGCAAGACACGTATTTCGTGCTGGGGCACTTCCACTACGTTGTTAACGCCATATTCATGGCGATAGCCGCTGCCCTATTCTACTACTTCCCATACATGACTGGGAAGATGTATAGCGAGACCCTGGGGAAGCTGAGCGCGATTCTATATACTATCGGGGGTGGATTAACATATACATCAATGCTCAGCCTGGGCTATATGGGCATGCCTAGAAGGTATTACCAGCCGCCTCCAATACCTGGGATGGAGGAGCTCCATAGACTAGCTACTGCAGGCTCCCTGATACTGGCTGTGGGAACAGCCCTTATATATATAGCGATCCTCCACGGCCTGCTATTTGGCAAGCCTGTTAAGAAGAGAGAAGATCCCTGGGGCGCTGCTAGAATCGGCCAGCCCGACTTCTACCCATCGCCTCACGCAGATGGTGCTGGGCTTATACACTACAACCCACATCCATGGATGTCTCTTGTAGGCGCGTTCTCAGCACTCCCCCTAGCGGGCGTTATGTTTATACTGAAGTGGGGTGACTGGCTAGTGGGGGGCATATCACTAGCTATATTTCTCTCCATGTGCATCGCATGGGCCTACTCAGAGTACTTTGCTAGATATAGGCATCTAAATGGTGCGGGCCTTGGCCTCCTAGATCTCAGGCCCTGGAGCTTCAGACTAGGCGCTCTGGGCCACGACCCTATACTGGCTGTCGCACTCATAATATTCTCAGAGATCTTCCTCTTCGGGACATTAATAGCGTCTTACTTCTACTACTGGTATAAAGTACCATCGTGGCCTCCTCCAGGGACGCCTCATCTAGACACCCTGGTGCCTCTTATAAACACCGTGATCCTTCTGAGCAGCGGTGTAACAATGCACATGGGCTACAGCTATCTAAGGAGGGGCGATATAGAGAGTTTCAGGGGCTTAGCAACGGTAACACTGATCCTCGGTTCCATATTCCTCTCAGGACAGATAGTCGAGTACATAAGATCTGGAATGCCTCCCATGCTCAACGTGTTCTCAGCAACATTCTACAGCCTCACAAGCACCCACGGCCTCCACGTGGTCATGGGACTCGCAGCAATATCCCTCCTAATAGCAAGATCCTATAACGGCACCCTACCAAACAACGAAAGAGGACACGGGGTCGCAGAAGCTGTAACCATCTACTGGCACTTCGTAGACCTAATATGGGTTGTGCTAGTAACAATACTATATCTAATACCCTTCGGGCTTCCAGGTCTATCCATACACTCATAAGCCTAAGGTCCTACTATACACACGATCCACATAGCAGAATCAATAAATTTTTTATATATAACCACTGTACTCCTGCTTTACCAGGAGTTTCTCTACATGGCCCTCAGCCTAAAGGCGAGGCCTCTTCTTTTATTTAATATCATTGGCATAATAAGAAGTTTTTATTATAGAGACCCAGAGATATCGAGTCTTAATTATTTCATTTGTTGAAAATTATTGCCGAGAGCTTATTACGCTACTGTTATAACCGATAGAAGCTCGCCATCCAATGAAAAGGTCTGGAGCTCAATCTTTGGAGAAATATTGCTTAAATTCCTTAAAACTTATGCAGAGATTAAAAAAGTTGAAAAGGCAAGCATGTCTAATCGCTTCTAAGTCTCTAGAAAGAGCTCCTCTAAGGACTAGATATTTCTGAATACTAGATCTATGTACTTCAACCCTGTCCCTCTGACCTCTCCCCGCCTTCAGGTCATCATCTTGATCATCATCCCTTTCAGGCGGATCATTGTTCCCCCCCATCTATTCGGGGATACATCTGTCATTTGAGGGGCAGTCGGGGTGGCCAGAGCTTCCCCCATCCAAAAACAATATAACTAGAAAGCTAATAAAACCATCCAGCACTAAAAGGCGAGGCTTTCAGTTGTAAAGAATAATACCACGACCTCATCCCTATGACCCCTCCCCGCCTTGAGGGGCGGGGTTTCGAATCTCTGGGTCTCGGGTG
>JAVVGE010000179.1:0-4255 GCA_032249255.1 Desulfurococcales archaeon
TACAGATGGCCAGCCATAAAGCCATGGATATCCCTATAGAGCTCGATAAGATCCCAAACACTCATAGAGATCCAGACCCTCCTATCAACAACCCTTTCCACAGACGCTCCCCAGATTCCAGTGATTATACTCTAAATAGCTATACATATTGTGAGCCACAGGAGTAGCTCCAGAGTTTCTGGAGAATCGGGCATAGAGATCTAATCTAAAGAATCTTTACAACTGAAAGCCTCGCCTTTTAAGGCGGGGATGGTTTTAATAGCTCTCCAGGTATTTGTTTTGGGGGCTCTATGGCCTCTAGCAGTGGGGGGTTGCTAACCATATCGATCGGGATGATGGTTGGTCCCGAGCCTGGGGCTATAGAGCTCCTCAGGAGATACAATGTAGCTCTCAACTACGCTATAAACAGGATCCTGGGCCTAAATCTAAGAAGCATTGGGGGGTTCACAATGCTCTATACAGAGAGCTGAAAGAGTGGTTAGGTCTCCCATCTAGGATTGCTATTGACTGCTATAGGGATGCCCTTGCAAAGGCCAATGCCTGGAGGAATAATCCTAGGAGGCCTAGGGTTAGGAAGCTATCTATGCTCCTACACCAAGGCTCGGGATACAGGGTTAAAGAAGACTACGTGGAGATCATAGGAGGGGTTAAACTCAAGATCATTGGCTTGGATAGGAGATACGATGACTATGAGAATAGAGAGACTAGGCTCGTGTATAGAGATAATAAGATGATCCTGTGGATATCAAAGAAGATACCGAGGCCAGAGCCTTACCAGCCTAGGGATGTTATAGCCGTAGATATCAATGAGAAGAAGATAGTCTATGGAGATCACGAGATAAACAAAGAGATAGACACCAAGATTGATATGGCCCACAGGTATAAGGTCTTGGCAGAGGATCTCCAGAAGAAATACTCCTCTCTGAGATACCCTGTCTGGAGAAGGAGAAGGGGATCCTGAATAGAATTAGATCTTATCACAAAAAGGCTAGGGATATCCTTGAGGACTGGGCTAGGAAAATATCTCTTGAGATCGTGGAGCTTGCTAAGAAGCTTAGATATGCAGTTGCCAGGGAGGATCTAACCGGGCTGATAAACACACTGAGAAGGATCGAGAGCAAGGATCACAGGACGGGGCTCACCATAATGGGGTACAGGAGAATAGGGAAGTGGATTGATTGGCAGGCAGAGAAACAAGGGGTTCCACTAGCCATAGTAAGCCCGAAGGGAACATCATCGGAATGCCCTAAATGCGGTTCTAAAGAATTGGAGGAGGCTGGCTATAGAAGGCTTAGATGCTTGAAATCCCTTTTAAATAGAGATACCCAAGATGCGGCTTCGAAGAAGATAGGGACGTCATTGGGAAGCTGAACATAAGGAAGGGGCTTTGAAGATCCTGAGAATATCTGGGGGAGTTCTGGCCACCCCGACTGCCCTCCAAATGACAGATGTAACCCCGAATAGATGGGGGAACAATGAACCGCTCTGAGACGGGGCTCTGATGATGATCCGAGGAACCCTCGCCTCTTCAGGGCGTGGAGAGGTCAGTAGGTTTTAAGATCCCACTATTTGCTTCGAGAGACGAAGCTTATAACAGTTAGGTATCTCTATTTAAAAGGGATTTCAAGTTCCTTAAGGATCCGATAGACACTTCTCACTAATCTTTTTCTGCATGCTATCTATGATCTGCAGAGCTCTTAAATAGCCTTGCGACTCTATAGCCCTTCTCACACGATCTATATCTATAGAGCTGTATTCATGTACTAACGATGTTTCTAAACCTAACAACCTTTTTAAAACCCCACCTCCTCAGGGTCTAATAAACCTACTCGCTCCAGCTCCTCTATACAGTGGATAGGGGTCTCAGTTGATATACCCATTATTGCGCATGTGTGCAGAAGATAGTCTACAACGGCTTGAGCATGTACCTGGAGAGTGTGGAGCACCAGAGTTCAAAAATATCGCTCCAATTAATCTCTCTCCCTCATCCTCTCTAATAGTTTCACATGGATAGCTATTGTTTCTAGAAGTTTTTATGTAGCACCTCTAATCACGCTCTTAACAAGGGACTCAGTATATCTGAGCTTCTTACGGGATAGGAGGAAGTCGTAACATATATTCACAGCCTTAACAAGCTTCTCTCTGCCAACGGGATCTTGATATATTATCACACCATGTCGGAGAGCCTCCCAGAGCAGGAAGCAATTAACCTTGCCGGGATCCTGGATTATATAGACATCTGCCTCTAATCCGAGCGTTTCCCCGCTAATGGTGTTTGATAGTATTTGTGAATACTTGTATTTCCGTTAACTGGGTTGCACCTAGGCTTGGGATCATTGGCTTCACCCGAGCTGCATGGGTGCCCGTCGAGCCCAACGCCGCGGGCCTCCCACCTGAGGATAAATACTCCAAGCCGATGTTTATAGCCCCCACAGCATCTCTCTCAACAACCCTGCCATCGACATATGCTATCCTCAACACTATCTTTATCACTTTGTATCTACCGTTAGCCCTCCTCACCGCAGAGCGGATCACTAGGGGGCTGTAGCCATCGATCCTCTTCCTAGAGAATGGATCCACGCTTGAGGAGCCCTTCTCAGATACCCTTACAACATGTATAGGCCTATCCTCGAGAAGCTTTCTCGGCTTAGATACACTCCACTGATAATCCTGTGCATAAGCCTCCCACCCCTATTCCTCTCCATCCTCTCCTTATCATCACTACCGATATCTCCTATAACTACTACAGCTTTGTTCTCCCTAGCAAGATCCTCTATAATGCTAGCAACCTTATAGAGTATATCCCGCTTCCTATCTCCCTCTCTAAGCTTCCTCAATTTCCTCCTAACATCTCTCTCCACAGTAGATCTTCGCCTCGAGATCCTCTCCCTCCTAACTGAATAAGCTATAACCATCCTTCCAAGGCTAGTCTCAACCCTGATAACCTCAACTAACATGCCACCCCTGAATACTGCCATCGTAACATTATTCTCATTAACATCTAGAGAAACAACATTACGAGGATCGTAGGTGATCTCGAAGGATCTTGAGAATGCTAGGTGAGCAATCAGCCCCCCATCACATTCAAGCTTTAGCTCACTCGATAAGTTCCAGCCGCTGTAGAGGTATCTATGCAACTGCCTGTTATTCCTATACCTCAGCTCTATCAGCCCCCATGGGTTCTGATCCTTATGCCACCATTCTCGAGCCCCCAATCCTGATCATCCGAGTATACTATCTTAACCCTCCTAACCTCTGGCTTCCCTGTGTAAGCTCTACCCCTTTTCCTAGCCTCTCTAAAGGCTTTAGCCCTCCTAACAGCATCTCTATAGGATCCCTTAATAACCCTTGTTGGCATTCATGGATATTGCTCCCTATACATCTCATAGAAAACCCTGTGCAGCGTCTCCTGAGAGGCTTTATGCTCTAGTGCATACTCAACCATCTCCTCAATCATAGCTTCTAGCGGTTATACAATCTCCCCTAGGGCTTCTCTATCTGGCTTGTTAGCATAGCACTCCAGCATAACAGCTCTACGAAGAACCTTGAAAAGCCTCTCCAAGAAATAGATCACCCACACATATACCAATAACCGATTTAGTAATACTGTGCACCCCCTCTCCTAGCAATCCCAATAAGCTTCCTCGACCCTCTTCCAAACCCTAGCAAACCCCCTTACTAAGATAACGCTCCTCCATGCACACATCAAGTATTTATAAGCAACTAGAGGTATTTAAATCTATTGCTTACCTTGTAACAGCCTTCTCTTAATAACCTCCATAATCCTCAACGCGGCATTATCTCTATCCACCGCATCATCTACTATAGCATCAAGATCCAGATCACGGGGTCTGTCGACCCTCAAAAAAGATCCATGAACAATCAGTAAATGAATACGAGACTCTTCCACTCAATATCTCTACTCTCAATTTTACTTTTAATTTTATAATAGATCATCTTTTCCGTGCTGAGGTCTTGGGCGTTATCCTTTTGGTGGGGTTATCGTTTCTATTTTCATGATCATCAGGCTGGGGGTACGTTTCGGGTTCCCCCCAGGGACATTGGGGCACATTAGCAGGATGTCCAGCTGGGGCATTATTCGCTTGTCCCCCGATGGTTGTTGACTATCGCTGATATTAATTTGTTTTGGATTGCTTTGCTTCCTGATCCACAGGGTTTTGATCCTGTGGCATCGGGGGCTTCCACCTCCCCCACAGGGTTTTGGATATCCCTATGGTTTCATGGGTGGCTGTGG
>JAVVGE010000180.1:0-4251 GCA_032249255.1 Desulfurococcales archaeon
GGTGCTCACATCACTAGCAATGCTCAAACATATAGAAAGATCCATGAAGATATAGGTAAATATTCTATAACACCCTAACAAGAGTTGAACTTCTAAGTTTGATTATCGCCAGCTAAACTTATCTAATCTATCAGAGGTTTCCTAACATTTTTACACGGCTATTCTATGTTTAGCTCGCTGAGTCATAGCTGGGATCATTTAGAAGGTTCTCTCACCAGATCTTTAATATAGCCATCAACAATAACCTTCCAGTCAAAATACTTGGAGACAACCTCTCTAGGGCTTATAGAGATCCCCTCTAGATCAGCAAGGGCCTTCCTAACCCTCGAAACAAGATCCTCAAAACTCACTCTATCAGCGCAGGGAATCTGGATCCCTGCTTTCCACCTAGCTTCCTCAGGTATGTGCTGAAGTGTTGGAGAAATAAGGAGCATTTAAAGCCATAGCCTCCATAGGGGCTACTCCACCGGAAATTCCCCAGTAATAGTCACTCCTAGCAGTAAGCATATACACATCAGAATCTGCTAGAACCCCAAATACCATTCTATGCGGGAGCCGACCCGTGAATCTAACGCCAATCTCCTTCCGAGTCTATAGAGTTCAAGATCCTTGATAGGTCCTACAATTATTAGCTCATACCCGGATTTTCTACCTCCTAAGGCTTTGTAGATCCTGATAAGAATATCAGAACCCTTTACATCATTTCTAGATACAGTTCCGACAAAGACTATCCTTCTCACTTCGTTACAGCACTTGCTTCTCAGAGGCTTAAGATCCTCTAGGAACACGCCCATGGTGCTAAAGCGAGAGCATGCTCCACAGATCTTTCTATAGTACAGCACATCATAGTGGTTAATACTATAGACCGCTCTCGACTTTCTAGCGATTCTACAGTCAAGAAGGTGAATAAGGTAATGGATATAAGCCTTGGCAAAATTCAGAGACTTCGTAGAGGATCTTAAGAAATGATAATAGTAATTAATATCACCATGATGCTGAAGCAGGATCGGAGCCTCAAGATCCCCGAGACCGATAAAGAGTAGCAAACTGTTAAAAACCCTCGGAGCATGTATGAAGAGAACCGGTGAGAACCCAGTCTCGCCTAACCAGCTGAGGATCTCTTTGACAAGCCCTATCCAAGATGGTGAGATACGGCCCAACCTGTTTAATGGGGGTCAGTTAAAATCTACATATGGCAGAAAGATCACTGGAAACCCTTCCAAGATCTTTAGTTTAGGCTTCCCAAAATCCCCAGGATTTATAAGGACGCTCTCTATCCCAGCATACCTTCTCAAGGCCATTGCCATTCTCAAGTGCCATCCATCGAAACCTTCAACCTCTATTTTATGGTGCATCGTATGTAGAAAGACTGTTTTAGCGCCATTCAAGACCCTCTCAATAGATCGAAATATGCTCAGCTTTTTCATAGTAACCATTTATAATTCCACCTGTTATAAAAATATCTCTAGGTTTTTAAGCATTGTGATCGTTATTCTAAAACTATTTTTCGCAAGATCTCGCCTTATACCTCAAAAATCTCGCCAAAGCTATCTTTTACAAATAACTATGATCAGGCTGTACAGATTTCTTAATAAATAGAGAAGCAGCATGAGGAGATCAGATGCATTATAAGGTATAACCACCGGGATTGGAAAGTAAGAGGAGAGAGAGGAATTATATGCTTGCGATGCATTATAAGGTATAACCACCCATCTCTTTAACATCTTTCCCCAGTTTTAGCCAGTTGCAATTAACTATACATTTTTATGTAAATTCTATATATCATATCTCAACTCGAATTTGACTCATGAGTAATTACTTCTATTAATACTGTTAATATAATGAAAGAGCAAGAATTGTAACATCATACCTGGTCACATTATTAAGTTTTTTATAATTGTGACAAACCGCTTAGAGAGGCGTGACCAGCTATATTTATAGGTCCTTTGATGGATCAGTTGTCTGTCAAAGCTATCTATAGTTCTAATAAACTTTGCTAGGCCTTTGGCTATATTGAGTGGATGATCTGATGGAACATAATATCCACAGCTATTTATGTTGAGTAAGGTTCTTATATATGAGTATTTGGGTCCAAAAGCAAATATAGGTAACCCGGCTGCCATATACTCATATAGAGTAGTCCGTACAGATGCTATATTCCATAGATTATTTATTGAAGGTCTTCCGATAACCCCATAGTCTGCTGAGGTCAAAGCCTTTATCAACTCCTTTCTTTCTAGATATCCCTCAAAACTAAGCATATCGCTAACTGAGAGCCTACTGGCTAGGTCTCTATACATTTTTTCCAGCCTTCCTGTTCCTATAATTATTATCCTCGTACCCTGGGCACCGATCCTTTTCTTTATAAGTGCTAGCGCTGTTATTATCCTATCTAACGAGTGATAACCCCAGCTAAGATCGCCTACAAATACTCCTACCGGGTATTCTGAGAATTTATGATCAGAAATTTGCTCTCTGAATAATTTGCTGTATAGCTCCATATCAACACCATTATATATAACATGTATATCATTCCTTCCAACTCTCTTCTCAAGTATATATTCAAAAGGCTCAGTAACAGTTATTATAACATCAGCCCTCCGGATTACCTCATATATTCTCCTATAAATGGGTGAGAACATCGCCGCCCTTGGCTTTCCAGTCATCTCTGAATAGTAATCTGAGAGATCCTGAATATCAACGATAAGCGGTACCTTGAGCTCGTTAGATAGATAACCACCTAATAAAATAGCCTCATGGGAGGGCCAACTAGCTATGATAGCAGTAGGCTTTTTCTTAGAATATAATTTTTTAAGAGTCCTTCTAACAAACATCAGCTTATACAGAAAGTCATAGATCCTGTTAAAAGTGCTATATGATCTCAGTCGCATTCTTATCACCTTCTCACCAAAGAAGCCACCGACAGAGGGATCCGATCTAGATACAGTCTCAACAACTATAGTGTTAAAACCTGATTCCACAAGCTCTCTCACAAAATAATAAGCTCTGATCCCGTTAGCTGTCTCTGGCGGTGGGTATAGACCTGTTATATAGAGTATATCTATGTTACTCACCATATGAGTTAGTTTTAAGATATCTTAATAGTACACCTGGATAAGGTCCTTTATATTCTTGTAGATTCACTACTATATCTTTTATGAGTCTTTTCCCTATCTCATTCAGATCCTCTGTGCCAAATGTATTGAGAGCTATTTCTCTGGCTATTTTCTCGGGATCTTCTCTGTTTTTTTCAAAGTACTCTCTGTGTTTATACCATAGGTGCTTTATAGCTGTTCTTTTGGGTTTTCTTGCCTGGATGTGCAGTCCCAGCGGTTCAGTAATGATTATGGGCTTATAAAGTCTTAGGGGTGCTATCAGACTATCTCTTGCTCCTATATATGCATATCTAGTTCTTGATGACCATGTGTAGAGCCAGTGTTCTATATGTATGTAGTTTCCGCATAGGTGGTGGAGATCACCACATAGCTGGATCATGGGCCAATATACTAGATAATGTTTCCTTGGATCGAGATTCTGGATTAAGTTTCTAACGATCTTAGCTTTATCGTCGTAGAGGACGAAGTCTCCATCCCAGACCAGGATCCATCTGTAAGAGCTATTTTTTAGGGCTTCGTTCCTAGTAGCTACTATATTGCCTGGCGGTATTCTACGGAGCTTAATATTTAGTCCGTGCTCGTTCTTCACCCTCTCCACGATCTCTGGTGTCTTGTCTGTTGATGAGTCCATTACTATATACTCATCTACCAGATCTTTTATTGATAGTATTGAGGGCTCTATCCAGTCTTCCTCGTTATATGTTATTACCATTGCTGAAATTCCTTGGGGCCTGGATCTGGGATCCTCGTAATAGCCTATTCTAAAGGCTATTTCAGAAACCATATTCCTCAGAAGAAATGTCCCCCTCCTCCCAAGGATCCTCCTAGCTATCGCCCTCAGGCTTAAGATTAACACCCATTACTAAATATATCTGTGACACTTATGATTAACCCTATTACAACTGAAAGCCTCGCCTTCCAAGGCGGGGATGGTGTCTATAAGCCCTGTATCCTCTGGTCTTTCTTGTGATAACGATGATCCTTGTGAGCCTCGAGGCCAGTCTTTAGCGATACTCGGATAGAGGTGCTAGGTATACAGAATTAAACCTATGCCTCCGCGAGGCTTTCAATTATAAGAACATATCTAGGTTTATAATGGGTAGCTGAAGTTTGTTTCGGCTTCTCTTAGCCTTGG
>JAVVGE010000181.1:0-4239 GCA_032249255.1 Desulfurococcales archaeon
CCTCTGATCACGACCAGCTTTCTACCCCTTTTAACGAGCTCTGGGAAGCGGTATCTCCACTCAATATTATTAGATCAGATCTAAGCTGTCTGGGAGCCCCAACATACCGTGTCACAAGCTCTGAGGCCCTCCCATCCCTAATAGGCATGCTATATGCCCTCACAAGCTCAAGGATCCTTAATAAGTCTTCCAGCACCCTCAAACATCTTCTCATGGCCTTAGCATTGCATTCCACTTCAAATAAAAGAGATATTATTAACCCTTATAAGCATATATGAAACTCAAAGCGGTTTCACTACGGCTTCTAGTTATAAAATATAGGCTTGTTAGGTAGCAATAGAGATAGAGCTAAGTTGGTTGGTCTGTTCCATCAGATCATATCGTTTGCAATTCTAATTTATCTGATTTCCGCGCTTGTGCTAAGGACTAGATGGCCTTGGATACCTGTATGGGCTATTATGGCTCTTGCTTCGTTTATTGTTGTTGTTTCGGGCATAGTTCCTATAGATCAAGTAGGGACTGTAATAGATCTTAATGTAGTGCTCTTCTTAGTAGGAATGTTCAGTTTGGTATCGTTAGCTGAGTCGTCGGGCTTACTTGGATATTTCACTTCCTTGATGCTCTTTAGGGTTAGGGATGTAGGTGCTCTTATATATGTCTCGGCATTTGTTTTCGGGATTCTCTCGGCAATAGCTGTTAATGATACGATAGCTTTGATGGGGCCTCCTATAGCCTATTCAATCGCTAAAACGGCTGGCATTAATCCTGGGGCTATGTATCTACTTCTAGCATTCTCAATAACGATAGGCTCTGTTATGACTCCTATAGGGAATCCGCAGAATGTTCTAGTAGCTATACAATCTGGGATAAATGCTCCATTTGTTAAGTTTGTTGAGTATCTGGCGATCCCAACGCTACTGAATCTATTTATAACTGCATATATTATCAAGAAGATCTATGGTATAGGATCTCCTAGACTAGATCTATCTGCCATCCCAAGAGAGGAGATATTAAGCAATAGAGATGCAGCGCTATCTCTAGTTGGGATAATCGCAGCAATAACCTGGCTAGTAATTAATGACTTGATGGAGCTAATGAAACTTCCACACATAAGGGAGAGGGGCTTCATACCATTTATAGTGGCGGCTGGCATCTATATATTCTCTAGCAATCCCAGAAAGACATTATCGAGCATAGACTGGGGCACAATAGTTTTCTTCATAACCATGTTCATCACTATGGAGGGGATCTGGAGAAGCGGGATTCTACAGCCGCTCCTAACATTATTCCTCCCGGGAAAGGTAGGAGGGATCGAGGAAATATCATTGATCTCAGCTATCTCCCTGCTCCTTAGCCAGCTCCTAAGCAATGTTCCCTTCACAAGGCTATTTATACAGTATATGCACCAACTAGGCTACGGAGGAAATGATGTAGAAGCCTGGATCACACTTGCAATGGCATCAACTATAGCTGGCAACCTAACCATATTGGGTGCAGCATCAAATATAATAATACTAGAATCACTCGAGACCAGGTTCGGAGCATCAATATCTTTTACAAGGTTTCTAAAAATAGGATCCATAGTAACGGCAATCAACCTAGGCATATACATACCATATATATACCTCTACGACATAGCTATGGCTAGCTTCACAAGATGAAGAATCGCTATTTTCATGAGTCACCTAGGTCTTCATAGTTTCACCATTATAATGTGAATTACATAGGGTCCTTTGATGAAAGGTGGAAATTAGGAGATACCCTACCTTAATAGAAACATTAAGTAGAATGGCTATCTATGGCTTGTAATCAGATCCCATGAGGAGATTAAAAGGGTAATGGGACAATGGCGGGAATGGGTTCTAGAGCCCGTGGAATCAGGATCCTCATAGAAAGTGATCCCAACGAGGCTAGATCCTTCTATAAGCTTTTCTCTTTCAGCTCTTTCTCACCCTCTCGTACAAGTAATTATCTCTTCTGCTTTGGTGTTTATATGGTTATATATATCCTTCGATTCTTTAGATCCTTCTCCTGAGTATAGTATAGCCTCTTCACCCGGTATTCTTACCTCTTCCCGCAATCCTTCTCGAGAAGCTCTATATGCTATGTAATACGGAAACGGATCCACATGCATATCTCTATACATCTCTCTATAGCTTCCTATATATATAGGTCTCATAGTATGCATATTTATGCATCTAATCAATTTATATTCAGCGTTCCGAGAGACTTTTTCTATGGTATTGGTAAATACTTCTCCTGGCATTCTTTCCCTAAGATCCTCTAAGATGCTTATTGCTCTAACATTCTCCGGCTCAAAGTCTCTGAGCTTTATATAGAGCATTCTACCGAGGATTGATAGGAATCTAGGGGGCTGATCCTCTATGTCTAGGTTGGTGTGATATATTGGGTAGAGATCTTCTAGATTGTGTAGTGTTATAGTGGGGATCCCAGCCTTCCAGAGCGATGGAGCATCAGTATACGGGTGCCCATATCCCTCAAACCTTATATCTAGTGAAGTTTTCATGAAAAGGGCACCTACATGGTCAGGGGACGTGGTTGAGACCCTTATAGGCTCTCTAAAAGCTGTGTCAAGGACTATGGCTAAGAGAATATCTCGAGGATCTACCTCTCTAACATACATCCTAGATCCGTAGCCCCAGTACCAAGCAGGCATAGCCGGGTCCCCCAGCTCTTCTGCTGTGAAGCTGACGAGCCTTATATCGTGTAGAGGTGTTCCCAGCCTAGATGCTTGAAAAGCTATCTCTATAAGAGTTTTCACGGCTACTACGTTATCTCTATAGCTGTTAAACCACCTATCATGGTGGGCAGATACCAATATAGATCCTTCCTTCCTGCCTCTGATTAATCCCTCAATTGTTATGCCTCTAGAAAGCCTGATGCTTGACATCGTTTCGATATAGATCTTCTTCCCAAGCTTTCTCCTAAGAAGCTCTATGCCATCCTTAAGCTTAACATGTATAGCCGGTATCCTTGCGCTTGATCTCTGGTTATACCCGTATCCCCAAACACCTGTCACAACGATCTTTCTAAACCTATCAGGATAATAGTCATAGAATATGACGGCCCTAGCACCCCTTTCAATAGCCTCATTATAGATATTCCACATATTGTCAGGGAAGCTGGTGGTTGATGAAATCAAGATCCTATCCTCACATTTATCTATGTCACTGGCTAAGACACCCTCTACATCACCCCCTACAGTAGGTGGGATCGGTACGCATCTAACCCCCTCAACTACGCATTCACCGTGCTCCCATAGGGCAACATCAACGCTATAGAGCCTAGTATCAGCACCAAGCCCCTCAAATCTAGCTCTTATGGTCTCGGCCTCTTTTAACTCAAAAACACTGCCAGCAACAGCATCCAAAGAGATACCCAAGCTAGATATCCAGACAGCCTAATTATATAATATGAAAATAGAGGGCAATCCTCGCTCTTTAAGGCAGGGTATGTTTTTATAGGGTTTTCATCGTGTTATTTAGCGGAGGGTTGGGTTTTGGCGGGCAAATATGTTGGTAGGATGTCCAGCGGGGGATCCCGGGGCGTGCCTGCCAGAGACCCTGACCCCCTTGAAACATTCAAAAAAGAGATAGAGAAGAGGAAGAGGAGTAGGCGGAGGACTAATAGAGTAGCTCTATTCCCCAAACAGACATGAGTAAGAAACGCTATTCAACATAGGCTTAGCATGTGCTAGGCTGTGGAATGAGCTTAGCTATGAGAAGAGGCAGGCATTCTTCAACCAAGAGCTATCGCCTGAGAAAAGGGATGAGATTAACAAGAAATACTACCACGAATATAAAGGAGATTCTTGGTGTTAATGCTGGTCAGGTTATTAATAAGAATGATGAGGCTTGGGATGCATTCTTCGAGCTCCTGGATCTGAAAAACAGGGAAGGCTACCACCATTCACTAGGAAGCTATCTCCACCAGGCTATTGGAAGGATAGAGATACAGGGAAGAAGAGAATACTTTTATACATAGCATCTAGCTACTTCTCGTGATAGTAGATCCGGGTTGATATACCTAATCTCCTCAGCACATCTCTAATAGACTGGTAGGCTGCTATCTCTCTTTTCCACCAATAATACTCAGACTTGATAGACCCGCCTTTGACAAGCAATGCTGATCCATCTGTGATTACTACGGCGAATAGGTTGTTGAGACCCATGTCTATGAATGCCTCCCTATCGCCTATGGGATCTCTCTGCTTGATAG
>JAVVGE010000182.1:0-4164 GCA_032249255.1 Desulfurococcales archaeon
ACTATCAGTGGTAAAGAATCTAACTAGCAAGTTACGACCCTCTCAAGGGCGGATGGATCTACTTACCCTCGAGAATCATAATCACTACATACCCTTTACAGACGTAAAAGTGAATAGAATAGAAGAACCAATGATCCGCTCTGAGGCGGGGTCTCTAACGATGATCTGAGGAATCCTTGACCCTTCAGGGCGGGAGGGGGTTAGCCCCCTTTAATCCCATATTTAACCCCATAGTAGATAATCTTATAGACCCTGTCTTGTATATCTTCATACCCATATTCAAGTCCTGGAGAGATGTCTAAGCGTTTCCCGTTCTTGTAGTTTTTATTGTTTCGGCTTCACCCACGCAGCATGGATCCCGGTTGATCCTAACACCACAAGTCCCATCCGAGTATAGATCCAAATATTTATAGGAATTCACCCATATTTAAACTTATAGTCAATTCAGCTACTGCTTATCAACCGGCCACGGACCGCTGTTTTCTAGCCTCTTGCTAGGTATAGTATATGGGGTATCTCGGGCAGGATCAGATCCAGGCCTGTCTTCACAGCATCAGGCGATCCCGGGAGGGCTACCAAGAGCTTACCTCTAGCGATGCCGGCCAGGGCTCTCGAGAGAATTGCTGACGGGCCTATCTTCTGATAGCTCAAGAACCTGAAGATCTCTCCAAACCCCTCTATCTCTTTCTCTAGAAGGGGTCTTATAGCCTCAACAGTAGTATCTGTCTTAGAGATCCCGGTTCCGCCGGTTGCTATGATGACATCAACATCTTCTCTGTGGAGCAGTTTCCCAACGATCCTCGAAATAGTCTCTCTATCATCACCGATCAATAACCTTCCAACAACCCTATGCCCAGCTCTCTCGACGGCAGAGACAATCAGATCCCCGGATTCATCTGTATAGCTTCTACCCATCTGCATAGCTATATACCTAGAGGTGCTAATGGTGAGCACAAAAACACTGACGCTCTTAGGCCCTCTCTCCCTATGAATCTCGTGGGGGTGTCTCAAAATCCCACATGATATATATAGATGTAACGCCTTTTATTGAGCTGTCGAGAGGAGTCTCAGCAACAGTATATTAGGGAAATACATCTTATGGATAAACATGTGGGGTGAGCTGTTTTCTTATCAGAGGGAGGTCATCAGATATGTGTCTGGGCCTTTGAAGCTAGATCCTAGATCTTGTCCTCACATTCTTATATTCTTAATACTATGACTATAGGATGGAGCTATGGGATGGTGGTCCTGGTGGGAGTTAAATTCTATATAGATAATCTCAAGATAGCGTGGGCAAGGATCAGTAGGGTTGAGAGGAGAAATGCTTGGAGCTCTGAGGTTTCTAGAGGGTTTATAGAGGCTGTTTCGAAGATCTCTGGCGATCGCGGGGTCCTAGGGCTTGTGATAACTGGTGATGGTGATTACTTCTCCTCTGGGGTAGATCTCAGAGAGATTCTCGAGGCCAGCGAGAAAGACGTTGACGAGATCTTCAGCCTTGCTAGGGAGGCTTTTAAGAGTATAGCGTCTCTGGAGAAGCCTGTGGTGGTATCGCTTAATGGCCCAGCATTCGGCATAGCTGTGGAGCTTCTCCATGTTGTGGACTATGTGATAGCTTCTAAGAAAGTCAGCTTGGCGATAACGGGGGCCAGGCTGGGGCTGGTGCCTCCCTTAACACCTCTCACGGGTTGGAGGAATGTGGGGGTTAGAAGGGCTACGTATCTGGCAATAAGCGGTAGATCTGTGTCAGCTGAGGAGGCTCTTTCCCTTGGGCTGGTTGATGAGGTAGTGGATCCGGCATTCATCGAGGAGAGATCGAGAGAGGTGATAAAGGAGATATCATCCTCAGATCCAGAGGCTGTGAGAGTAATAAAGAGGGTCATAGCCTATGAGAGGCTTAGCTATATTGAGGAGGGCTTTAGGCTCATAGCGGAATCCGCAAAGAGGGAGGAAACGAGGAGGAGGATCAGGGATTTTCTATTGAGGAGGTGAGAAAAACCCGCTCTATAGGTAACAGCGCCACCCGCAAGAAAATCTAGGCGATGAGCTGGGAGCCTTGGAGACCGATGCACTTCTCTTATTATTCATTATCCCGCTTGTGATAGTTATCTATCTTTTGCTGCCCATGTTATGGGGGGCTGGATACGCACCATCGCCTAAAAGGGATGCGGTTAAAGTGATGAAACATGCTATAGAGAAGTATCTCGATGGTAATGAAAACATCTCGATAGTAGATCTTGGATCGGGTTTCGGTGGAATATGCTTTGAAGCGGTAAAGCGATTCCCAAATGCTGTGTGCACAGGCATAGAGATCGATCCGATAAAGGTTTTGTGGAGTAGAATAGCATCAAGGTTTAAAAAATACGGGGATAGAACCAGGTTTATATGGGGAAATATATTCAATATAGATTTAGGAAGCTATGACATAGTATATATGTTTCTATGGCCTCTGACCGTATCCAGGATCGAGGATAAGATCTTGAAAGAAGTAAAGAAGAAAATAGTAGTGATTTCGCTTGAACACCCACTCACCAAGATCAGGAACGAGAAATATGGAGATTTCTACATCGGCTTCAAACAATAATTAATCACAAACAAAAGCCTAGTCCTAGAGTATAAAAGATGTTAATAAAATTAATAATGAAGTCATCAATGCTCTTCTACAATTAGAGCTTACAACTGAAAGTCCACCCTTTCAGGGCGGGGAAGTAATTATTAGCTTTTAAGATCTTAATCGTGTTTGGAAAGCTCTATAGGCTTTGTTGGTGAGGAGGCGCTAGCCCTCTCGATTAGCATAGGGGCTAATCCCAAGCCGGAGCTATAGAGCTCCTCAGGAGATACAATGCAGCTCTCAACTATGCTATAAACAGGATTCTGAGGCTAAATCTGAGGAGTATTGAGGTTCACAATGCTCTATACAGAGAGCTGAGAGAGTGGTTAGGTCTCCCATCTAAGGTGGCCCTTGCCAATGCAAAGGCCTGGAGAAATAATCCTAGAAGGGAAGGTTAGAGTTAGGAAGCTATCAATGCTCCTATACCAAGGATCAGGATATAGGGTCAAGAACGACTATGTAGAGATTATAGGCGGGGTTAGGCTTAGGATCATTGGCTTGGATAGGAGGTATGATGATTATGAGAATGGGGGAGGCAAGGCTAGTCTATAGAGAGGGTAAGATAATGCTATGGATATCTAAGAAGATACCGAGGCCAGAGCCTTACCAGCCTAGGGATGTTATAGCCGTAGATATTAATGAGAGGAAGATAGCCTATGGGAACCTCGTGATTAACTAGGAGAAGGACACAGCCGTTGATAAGGCCCATAGATGGAAACTTCTTGCAGAGAATCTCCAGAGGAGATACTCCTTCACAAGATATCCTGCCTGGAGGAGGATGAAAGAGATCCTAAGATCCTATCACAGAAAGGCTAGGGATATCCCTGAGGACTGGGCTAGGAAGGCATCTCTTGAGATCGTGATGATGGCTAAGAGGCTCGGATACGCAGTTGCTAGGGAGGATCTCACTGACCTGATAAACGCCATGAGAAGGATCGAGAGCAAGGATCACAGGATAAGGCTCATCATAATGAGGTATAGAAGGATGGGGAAGTGGATTGATTGGCAGGCTGAGAAACACATGTGTCACTAGTCATAGTAAAGCCGAATGGAACATCATCTAAGTGTTCTATATGCGATTCCAAGGAATTAGAAGAGGTTGGCTATAGGAGGCTTAGATGCCCTAGATGCGGTTTTGAAGGAGGTAGAGACGTTATTGGGAAGCTGAGCATTAGGAAAGGGCATCAAAGATCCTAAACCTGTCAGGGGGTTCTGACCACCCCAACTGCTCTAGATGATAGATGTATCCCCAAGTAGATAGGGGGACAGATGATCCGTCTGAAAGGGACGATGATAAAAGATCAATGAAGACCTGAGGGCGAGAGAGGAGGTTAGAAAGGGTGTCCTAACAAATAATATAGATAGTTTAAGAACTAAATAACACATAAGATAAGCCAGCTTAAAATCTAAGAGATCTAAAGAGACACCTGAATAACTTATAAGACAACAATCTGTATTACCCATAGAAAGACAGCAATAAAATACCACGTAGACAGTTTGCGTATTACCCATACCTATATGAGATCATGTAGATATTATTACCATAAAAACTTATA
>JAVVGE010000183.1:0-4114 GCA_032249255.1 Desulfurococcales archaeon
AAATGAACAGGCATAAGGTCGCATCTATAAACATTAGGAGGAGATATCTAGAAGGAAAGAGGAGAAGGAAGAGGAGAGCCAGGATGCGGGGGTTTCCCCACAGCAATGAACCAGAGATCTCTATGAAGGTGGAGCTGTGGGTAGGGGTCACCCCGAGCGGGAGGAGCCCAGTGATATGGATCCCGATGAAAAGGGATCCTGAGGGCGATGAAACCAAGGAAAGAGGGCTTGATATCAAACAATATCAAGCCCAATGAAACCCGAACCCCTCGTTGTATAGTTATGGTAAGTTGCTCATGGTTATCAGGAGATCGTTTTTGTTCTCATTCAAATGTATTCAAAACATTGTCGAGGCCTTTACAGATTTTTCTCGCTTATGGAATTAGAGTGGTAATAGTGTGGATCTTGGTATAAGAATATAAGGTTTGTAATGAATAGTTTCTGATGTGATATAGGTGGGGCTCGGCTCTGCAGAGTTTTCATGGTCGATACATTTATGGCTACAGGGGTGTTGGAATTGGCTCTAGAGAGGAGGTACGATATTGTGATCGTTGGTTCAGGTGTTGCGGGTGCAACAGCAGCCTATTTATTAAGTAGAATGGGCTTCTCAGTAGCCATTGTAGATGCTAAGCCTAGCTATAGGACTGGGGACAAGCCCTGTGGAGATGCTATTGGGAAGCACCATTTTGAGGAGGTCGGAATAGATCCTCCGAGGGGGGATGAGTTAGACGGCCTTGTCAAAGGGATCATGCTCTATAGCCCTTCTGAGGAGGTTGTTCTAACTATAGAAGGTGAGGGTTATGAGATAAACAGGGTTAGGTTTACACAGAGGCTTATAAGGGATAGCGTTGATAGCGGGGCGGACTACTATGATGAGACAAACGCTTCTGCACCTATAATCGAGGGAGGTTTCGTAAGGGGTGTTATAGCTAGCAGGAAGGGTGATAAGCTTGTGTTTAGATCCAACGTAGTGATAGATGCCTCAGGTTCTGCGAGGAGTATTGTTAGGAGGCTTCCACAGGAATGGCCTATAGTGGATCCTATAAGGCCTGAGGATACGCAGATAGCTTATAGAGAAATAAGAGTTCTTAATGAATGGATAGAGAGACCGGAGTATATAAGGATCTATGTGAATCTTAAGATAGCTCCGGGAGGCTATTGGTGGAACTTTCCGAAGAGCATTGCAAAAACTGTTAATGTAGGGCTAGGTGTTCAGGGTGGGAAGGGGTATGAGCATCCGAGGGTATATCTCTATAGATATATTCTCACAAGACCTGAGTTCAGAAACTCGAAGCTTGTGGAGAGCAGTGGCGCTCTGGTCCCTACTAGAAGACCTCCATATACCATGGTTTGGAACGGCGTGATTGTTATAGGGGATGCAGGCTATACTGTGAACCCTGTGCATGGGGGTGGGAAGGGCTCTGGGATGCTCTCTGCAAAGGCCGCTGCGATAGCGTATTCTAAGGCAGCTGAGCAAGGCGACTTCAGCGCTAAGGGGCTGTGGGTTATGAATAAGCTATATATAGATTACTACGGCGCTAAGCAGGCGTCACTAGATATATTCAGGATCTTTCTCCAGAGGTTATCCGATGATGATATAGAGTACGGGCTTAGGAGGAGGATAATGAGGGAGAGCGATCTATATGAGACAAGCGTAACAGGAGTTATAAAGAATAAGAAGGGGGTCTTTGATAAGCTTAGCAGAGTCATTGCAGGGCTTGGGAGACCGAGTCTCCTTTCAAAGCTAATTCTAGCCGCAGAGTATATGGATAAGATGAAAAAGCTATATGAAGAGTATCCAGAGACCCCTGAGAAGCTCAGCGAGTGGATCTCTAGGTTGAACTCGCTCTATAACTCATTTGAAAGGGCTCTATCTACTTAGGGTTGAAATACCTAGTCTCTATTTACTTCATTTTTATACTTGCTTTAGGTGATGTCTTATCTTAGGAAGGGTTTCTCGCGATCGGTGTCTTCGATATATTGCTAATAAATTGTATATTATATAAGAATTCATTCATTATTTCTATATATGGGGAAGATTGTATAGGCAAGATAGTAGATCTGCACTACATAATATCTAGGATCATAAATAAGTATATAGGTAGTCTAAGTTCTGAGGATATCTATGAGAGAGAGCTAGCTAATACCCTTATCTATCTTAGAGAGAGTATGTGGAGATCCTGTGGCTCTTCAGGAGGTCTCTGCGGGGAGGAGGTTGTTATAAATTCTCTAGATCTTCTGAAGAGCAGCTATAATACCCTAGTTCTGAGATCTGGAGCTCCTTATAGTGCTAAAATAAAGATCTATAGGCTATTCAAGGATCTAATAGAGGAGATAAATGGCTATAGTAAGAGGAACCTAGGGCATGATCTACTTTCCACTGACTGGCTCAGAGAACCTAGGCAGTATAGGCTTATAGTGAGAGTGAAAGGCAGGAACATACCAAGAGAAGCTGTGGTTGAGGTTATAGGACATAATCACTACTCTCAAAAAGAGAAGGTTAATCCTAAGGAGAATGTGTTTAACTTGGCTGAGGGAGAGTATCTAGTGAGGCTATCAATCGAAGGAAGCGTTGCTTCACAGAAACAAGTGTTTCTCGAAAGAGACTACGAGATCGAGCTAGTTTATCAAGAGCCCCAGAAAATGCATCAAAAGCAGGGCGAAAGCAGGGTGGTAAAAAAGGTCCTTACATATTCACTGGATCCTTCAATCAAGGTTCTATATATATCAATAGCTCTGATCACTTTATCAGCAATCCTCCAGCTACTGAGGTAAACTATTGTGCAAATTGAATAGGATACAAGATGTGAACTGTTTCTTTTCGGGGTTTCCTGCCTCACTGCCCTTCCTTGCCTCTAGCAGTTGGTAGGGGTAGATGGGGTTCGGGTTTCATCGGGCTTGATATTGTTTGATATCAAGTCCTCTTCCCTTGGTTTCATCGCCCTCAGGATCCCTTTTCATCGGGATCCATATCACTGGGCTCCTCCCGCTCGGGGTGACCCCGACCCACAGCTCCTCCTTCATTGTTTCCTCTGGTTCATTGCTGTGGGGAAACCCCCGCATCCTGGCTCTCCTCTTCCTTCTCCTCTTTCCTTCTAGATATCTCCTCCTAATGTTTATAGATGCAGCCTTGTGCCTGTTCATTTTTAATCCACATCTAGGGCATTCGAAGACATGCCCCTCTTGGGTCTCCACAACATACCCGCATCTTGGGCATTCTCTAGATGTGTTCCTCGGATCCACAGAAGCTGTTAATGCAACCTCTGACATCCTCCTCCATGGTGTTCTAGCATTCCTCTTCCTCCTATTCTTCCTTCTTTTCTTCCTGCTAACGAGATCCTCCTTATCAAGATCCTCGAATACATGAATAGTGTTTTGGAATAGCATCCTCAAGCCTGCTGAGAGCTTGTTTATAAAGTCCTTCTCCCTATTCCTCTCCCTAGCCTCGTACTTCTCATAAAGCTCCCTCTTACCCTTCCTCTGCGCTATAGCCTTTTTACGCTCATACAAGATCTTCATGCTCTGGAGAGGCTTTAGATCTACATGTATAAAGCCTATGCTAGGCTCGTAGCCATCCAATGAAAGCTCATAGCTATCCCATCCAATAACCCTCCTAACATAGATCTCCTCAGAGCTTTTGAAGGGGATAACTACTCTATCGTCCTTAATTATAACCTCACCAACAGTCCAGCCTCTAACTCTGTGCTCAAACCATGTTGATCTCCAGGATATGGTTAAGTATTCCCCTTGTTTTAGAGTTATCCTTATGGTCTTAGCCTGATAATCTATCTTCATAAGCGTGGTCTTACACCTAGCGAATCTCCTCCTAATCTTCGGCTTTACCTTCCTAGCCCTCCCCTTCAGATACCTCCTCCTCCAATTCTCCATAATCGAGTAGGCTGTCCTGATAACAGCATCAACCCAGTGAGCAGCGTAGGGATTACCCTTCATAAGCTCATCCCTAAGGCGTTTCTTAAAAGCCCTGTCCCTCGGAATTATTGGGATCCTCACCTTCAAACCTGTGATCACGACTAGCTTTTTACCTTTTCTAACGATCTTTGGGAAGCTGTATTTCCACTCGATATTATCCCAGATCATATCTATAGCATTCTGT
>JAVVGE010000184.1:0-4091 GCA_032249255.1 Desulfurococcales archaeon
CTATACGCTGAAAAAGGGGTTCTAAGGGCTCCCAAGAAACCCGGGCTAGGTCTAGTACTTAAAAAGGGCTTATGAATGCTGGTCGAAAGGTGTTAGGTCTTTCGAATCTTCTGAATTGAGGTTAAGAATTAGGGTTTTAATACATGGGGTAAAATAAAATTACAGACACCACAGCTTTTACATATAGTTAATGTAATTATATGGAACAATATTATAGTGATAGAGCTTGCGAGGCTTTGCACACGATGATCTGCTATAGAAATGAAAGCCTAGTAAATAGCATAGAAGAGCTGAGGCATAGATAGTGGCAGCACCACAGCTATCTCCCATAATAGCTGAGGTCATTATAGCCATCTTAAAGTGGATCTATTGGGGCTTGCTAGCCATTATGATAGCTTCCTTAGTAATCGGTGTGATAAAAACCACCGCCGGAGACATCGAGAATGCTAAGAAATGGTTTGTTAGAGGAATGATTGGTGCAGTGATATCCTCAGCATTGACAATGGTAGTCTTGGTACTTATAGGTAAATAATCTACTCCCCGCCCTGAAGGGCGAGGCTTTCAGTTGTAATCATAAGCCTATTTTTATCATGTAATAATTTATCCCTAAAATAGTAGTTATTAGTGCGCTGCAAAACCCCTAGTGTTTAGGGCTATACATATCTCTGAGAATAGATCTTATCTCTCCTAACTCCTCCGCTTAAGTATGTAGAGGGGGGTATAGAGCGGGCAGGCCACGCATAAGAGTGGGTTATCAATGACATTCACCTTCTTCTCTTTAAGGATCCACGCTTTACAATAGCCGTTAGCATCGATCCACACACATCTAAAATCCCCTATCAATCTAAGGGACGCAGTCATTTTTATCCACTTAATGAGCTCTTCGATTTCATCGACCCTCTTCGTGTTGTGAATCTCTAAAAGGGTGAGCAGAGCGACACCTCTGAGGATCTTTCCAAACTCTGTGGCCTCTGAATTGATCGAAATCGCTGATACGGGTTTTGGAGTTCTACCAACGCTCTTGACGAGTCTGAACACTGTTGAGACACTTACCCCCAACTCACTAGCTATTTTGCGATAGCTATACCCCTTCAACCTGAGCTCAACGGCCTTAGCCCTTGTGCTTTCATCAACAGCCCTAGCTCTCGACATCCCAACCCCGCGGTGCTTACGTTTCTGGGGTTAATATGTATATGGATGTTCGCGAAACATCCACACATCAATTTACACCAATGTATGTCAATGTACGCCGCCAGTGCGTATGTGTTAAGCAGGCAAAAACTCTCCATTTCTTAGTCACACCGAGAAATTCCCAGCAATCCCGAAAGATGCTGGGAAATGCCTAGGCTTTCCCAGCCACAAATAATTGCTGAGTTGATGTGTTGGCTGCAAAAACACAGAAACTCTTGCACAGGAAATGTTTCCCCTCGTTTCATAAACGCGTTCGAGCAGTGTTCGCTGCATCTTTGCATCCGTTCCGTAAACGTTTCTGAAACAGTTATCAAACAATCACCTTTTATGATTGCTAAGTTCTATGTATACCTAGGAATTATAGCTAGCTATTGCAACAGTAATTATGATGGTTTATAGGCCTAGCAGCCCTGTAGAGATGCAGTCACCTAGACTATGTGACGGCATCTCTACGGGGCTGAAATGCTGATAAGGTAACCTCAACATCGTTTTCGGTTGCAGCAACCGAAGCGGTTTTAAAGAGAATCTGTGGGAATCGATACAGTTGCAGCAACTGTAGCGGTTTCCGATCAAAATCCGATCAATATATTGGTAGGCCTCGTAGCTTGGAAGAGTTGCCGAGACATGGTCTATGTTATTGCAACTCTTCCTGGCTGCAATGCCTAACACCACAGATTTGTGGGTGGGTATTGAGGGCTTTACCCAAGCTTGAATCTATGGGTGTTGGTTGTTGAATGTCTCTCCGTCTCTAAGAGTTTCAGTGCTTTCTCTAGCTCTGCCTCTACATTAACCTCTATTCCTAGCTCCCTAAGCTTATCGCTATGTATCCTAGCCAATGTTAGGGCGGATCTCAGGCTCTCACCAAGCTTCTGAGCCTTATCCAAAGCCTTAGCCCTGTTATTGGGCCTCATCGATCCGAGTCTTGTTGATATATCCTGGGCCCTATTCGTCAGCTCCTCAATAGTCTCCTCAATAGCCCTCCTAACCCATTCCCTAGCCCTGTCATCGTAAGGCCTTACCTTGTGGGCTTCAAGTATGTAGTGGCCTGGTGCAACGGCATCTAGATATCCTCTAACTAGGCTGCTCTCATCCTCTAAACAAATATATGTTGATAGATCCACTGAGCCGCATAGCCTCGAGTACAGCATCCGCCTGATCTCGCTATACTCATGTGATGGTCTCCTGTAGATGTTAGAAGATCTATTGGGCCTTCTAACCATCACAAGCCTCAGATCAAAGCTAATCAGCCATAGGCACCTATCACCTTCACCATCACATATTTTGAATATGTAGAGGTGCTTGATAGCCGAGCTACTGAGCCTATCAAGCCTCAACAAATCCCTAAGCTCGTCGATTGATTTATACCTTCCAATGAACCGCCTGGAGCTTGACCCACCGGTCCAACCAAGTGCGACATATCCAGGCAACCAGGAACCCCAGATCCCAGGTCCCCCGGGGGCTTAAAAGCTTATCGTTTCTCTACCGAAGAGAAGAGATGAGCTGATCCAGAAATGTATGTTGGTAAAATAAATAAATAATAGTAGGAAAAAGATCTAGATCGAAAATTACTAATATATTATTTATTTCTTTATTTATTCCCCAGATTTTTTTCTTACAGTTTCAAGGAAAAAAGATCTGCACTGGTTTATGCTTACTTATGCTTATATAAAATGATTAAAATGCTTAGGTGCATTTATTCGGTGGTGTGGTGTTTAAATCCGCATATTCAGCACATTGTCTTGCGTTGAGCAGGGCAGTCTCGGTCTTCGAATTAAGTTTGAGACTTAGGCAGTAGCAATTACGAATATATTCGACACGTCCCGAGTCCGTAACTCTAACACTTATGCGCGACGGATAGAGTCGCTTGCAATATTTTTTAATGTTTTTGATCCGTCTATCACTTCTCAGCTTTTCATCGATGATACACCTTTCATAGGCGTCACTTGTTTTTTCTATAAATTCAATGAGTCCATGGTCTTTAAGCACATTTAAAAGATATATAACATAGTTCTCTCCTAGCTTGAGGTTGTGAGCAACCTTTGTTAATAGCTCTCTGTAATCGAGTTCAGAGTATTTGATCAATATATGTAATATAAATTGTTCAATATCCAATAAAAATCACCTGCGCCTTTTCACGCTTTTAAACTCTGATAAGGAGTTCTATAGGGGAGCTGGGCCCTTACCAAGCCAAGGCGGGGGGATAGGGGGGCTCGGCTCCCTATCCACGATCACCCCCTTGTCCTTTTTTGTATGATTTTTCGATTGCGTCTTCAGGGATCTCGATGAAAATTTTTACTGGGATCTTCCGTTCCCATAAGATCTTCCACAAACCGTTACGCGGTGTGGGTAAATATATAACATAACGAGATTGGCCTTTATAATCCCGAACGGTTCTCGAGATCTTCCTCACTCCTAGATCGAGAATCCGAGATCGCTTAATCACTTCAAAATCTAACCCACTCGTCATCTCATCTGCTCCCTCATCTATAACAGCGTTAGGAGGCTTATAAATTGGAAAAATCTTGAAGATCCTCCAATCAAATTTTGATTAGTTTTTCGTCAATCAAATTTTGATTCAAGAGGGGTTTTCTTTAATTAGAGAAAACCCCTTCACAATTATTTATATTAAATCAGCATATCAGCATATGTAGTTATAATAACATCTTATATTATATATATGCTTATATATAGATGCAGATAGTTCACAACATGTTGGGAGTGCTGCACTGGTGAGTTCATGGATGAGTTAAAGTTCACGCATAAATGTATCTATTGTGAACTGATCCCCATTAGGCCCCGGCCTCCCGAGCCGGCGATCCCGGGTTCAAATCCCGGCCGCCGCACCTCTTTACATAGATCTAGGAGCTTCTCTACAAGTTCTTTAGAGGGTCTTCTTTCTC
>JAVVGE010000185.1:0-4078 GCA_032249255.1 Desulfurococcales archaeon
GATAGAGATAACGCGCCTAGAACTTAGCGTCGGGCTAAACCTTTCAAAGGGGATGTAGCCCAACCTTCCCTCTCCTGGAGCCCTGTGCGGAATGGAATAGAATATATAGTAGCCAACCTTATCTGGAGCTATCTCTATACTCCTTGTCTCTCCTGGCGCAAGTCTTGCATTTATACCGAGCTTTTCTCTTGTGAATGTATATGTAGATCTTTCCTCATTTTTCAAACCATCCTCATAGTCTCTCTGATGGGGATCGAAATCGACTTAGGCTCAAAGTAATAGTCATCAAACTCAATCTCTATCTCCTTAGATACTTAAACATCAGATTTCTTCTGCATCTGGGCTAGTACTTGGGACTGAGCAATAGAAACCAGCTCTTCAGGGTGGGGGGTCATATATACTAAAACTTAAGAGATTCTTAAGTCACTATAATGGTGAGTAGGAGGTTGAAGTTATATGGGGAGAGTGGCCCTCGTTATGGTGATCATCGCTTTTTCATTTATATATTTATATGTTGCAGGGGTTGCTGAGTCTCAGGTCAGTAACTGGATCACTTCCTATAGTATAAGAGATCTAACGGATAATAGGGATCTAGTTTCTGGAGAACCTCTTATAGCTGGGCATAGCTATAGAGTATCTATCACAATTCAGGTTCCACAGACAGTGCCTGGGGGAATTTTCACAATAGCGTTGAACAATAACTTGAGTAAGGTTAATCCCACCATATGGAGCCTAGATAGCCAGGATTACCAAGGAATTAATCAGGGTCTCTTTACACCGGCTAGCTATAGTGTTAGTTTTAACCATGTTCAGGGGGTACTCAGGATCTCTGCTATATTCGCTGTCCCACAGAATTATAATGTACTATATAGCTCTGGGGAGGTAGTTATTAGACAGCCGAGGGATACTCCTGTAATTGTTGTATTCATACCCGGCGGTTCCACCGTAGGCTCGATAAGCCTCAGGATTATAGATAGCGTTATACAGAATTACGAGTCTCTTTATAAGGAGAAAAGCAACTTAGTAGCCTCCGGCACCGTTGATAAGACCTACGAACCTCTCGTAAATAGCCTGCTATCCCAGGCATCTAGACTAGCCTCCCAGGGTCTCTATGACCAGGCTGTCTCTCTTCTAAGAAGCATCGATCCTAGGAGTATGCCGCAGCCCCCTAGCCCGGTGCTAACGATAGCTCTTGGAGGGGTCGCTGCAGCCCTTGGAGCAGTTGCTGCTCTTCTATTCATAATGATGAGCAGGGTCAGGGCTTCGAGAGATGATGCTCTTGACAAGATAAGGCAGGCTAGGAACAGAGTTGCCGGGATCAAGGTTAGGGCTCAGAAGCTGGATAGGGTTCTTGCACAGGAGATAGAGGACCTAGAGAAGATCTTAGGTGAGTAGTATGAGTCTACCTAGATACGCCTCAATACATGTTGTGGGGTTAGGGGGAACCGGGGCTAATGTTATCCAGAGCATTATAGAGGGGGAGAAATTCCTTAAAAACCTATCATCAGAGGATCTGCATCTCTCATTCCTAGCAATAGATATAGCGGATGGCGATATAGAGGCTCTGCAAGATGCATATAAGAGACTCACACAGAAGATGTCGGCGCAGGGGATACCGCTCGATAGAATATGGCTTAAGACTGTTAAGATAAGGTTTAGCACTCCAGACGCTCTTTTTGAGTTTATCTCTAGATACGATAAGATCCTTTCGTCGGAAGGTGTTTATATAGAGAATTATAGACCATGGGTACACTCAGCAATAACCATACCACCCCTAGCAGGGGGCGTTGGGAGACAGAGAGCCCTTAGCAAGGCTATCTATCTACTCAACTACTACTACTATGAAGAACTTTCAGGGATTATAGCCTCTTTCAAGGATAGAGTGCTTACATCTAGATACACACCGGTCATAGCAATAGTATTCGGTCTCGGAGGCGGTACAGGAAGCGGACTGATCTTTGATTTCTCGAGGCACCTGAGATCGAGGCTGGGGACAGCTGTACCTATAATAGGGATCGCTGTACTACCTAGCTCTGCAGATGATTATCTAGCTAGGGGGCCAGCTCCCTACACAGCTCTACAGGAGCTCGAGCTCCTGATGAACAGCGATCTCAATCAAAGGGTTGGAGACACATATGGAAATATATATAGAAACCCGTTCAACGCATTCTTCTTCATAGCCCTCGAGCCCGTATATAATGCTAAGAACAACCTGGTTGAGGCTAAGAAAAACCTCGACGAGATGCTGAGCGAGATGTTAAATCTTCTCTCCCATTTTGACCTAGCAGATCTCATGTCTAGAGTTGGTACAAATAACATCTTCGGCCCCAATTGGGTTCATGCCATGGGTTATCTAAAGATTAGGTATCCCGTGGATGGCTATATAAAGTATCAGAAGGACTTCTTAACCCTTTTAGAAAGGATAGGGGGTTACATGGCTATTAAAAGAGAGCTTGTTGAGAAGATAAGGTCTATACTCGATGCCAAGCTGCAGGGGCTCGTGGAGATCTTCAGGCTACACCTAGCCGAAATGGGATCCTATAACCCTGAGACATTTGAGAGCGAGGTTGAGGAGCTGATTAGAAGAGGCGGTAGGTACGAGATAGATCTTAAGGCCCAGGTAAGGGCTCTACAAGACTTTGTGAGCTACTATAACACGAAATATGTGAGGGCTATTAAGGCCATAAAATTCCCTGAGGATAAGGTTGAACATGGTGTTGTTAAGAAGGTAGAGGATATCGCGTCAATTATGAGCAATATTGTCAACACATATGATAACCTAGCAGAGATCTCGTTAGAAGATATTGAGCAGGGAATAATATCTGGAAGGGGATTCACTGTCAAACAGTCAGGGCTACTCAGATCCTATCTTAACCTTGTTAAGCTAGTTTCAAGCGGCATAAATGCTATAAAATCCTATCTTAGGGCTAAGGCCCTTGCAGAGGAGCTGCTGAAGAGATATGGAAAGTCACAGATAGCTGAGGCGCAGCTGGTTAGGCAGATCAGCGAGGTTGAGCTTAACCAGCTCTTTAGCTGTCTACAGACCCTATTATCTATGCCAGATATAGAGGCCAAGACCCTTGATCAAGCTATTCTAGGGCTCAGGATTCTCAGGAAAAACCTAGAGGATCGCTATAAGGATAGGGAAGCCCTTGTAGAACATACTAGGAGACTCATATCACAAAAGGAGGTTGAGGAGAAACAGCTCAGGAATGAGATCAGAAGCATAAAGATAGATCTTTCCGGTAGAAAGAGGAAACTTGAGAAGCAGTTAGCAGCAATACAGAGCGAGATCCAGGGTCTAAGAACTAGGCTAAGTGAGCAGGAAGAGGATATGGAGAAGAGCAAGAAGATCTATGAGACTGCTAAGGAGTTAGTATCGGGCATAGAAGTAACTTCTGAGTATAGAAAATACTTAGCACAGATAACATCTACAGAGAAAGAGATCAACAATCTTATGAGCGAGATAACCAAGACAGCTAAATTCTATGAGAGAGTTGTAGAACTGAGCGAAGCCGAGCAAATGAGGATCATGGAGAAGATCCTCAAGGAAGAGGAGGGCGCGCTGCAGGGCGAAGGTGTGCTTAATGAGATAGTTGATAGGGATAGGTTTAGAGCGACGATAGATAGGTTTATAAGGATCCTCAGCATCCCAACCCAGGTTGGGTTAACCAATAACTTCAGAACAGATCTAATATGGGTCACGATCAGCATCCCAGAGAAGCTCTGGGATCAGGACCTCCAGATGAAGCTTGTTAACACGCTTGCCCCAAATCTAAAAATAGAGGCTAGTAAGGGGATAACGGTGAGACAGATACCTCAAGTAGATCCTTGGACAATATCGATCCTAGTGATCTTCGCCAAAGCCAGAATAGAAGATATAGAGATGTATCAAGCCATGAAGAGAGACGCGGGAGAAACGAGAAAAGCAGAGAGGATCTTATTCAGAAGCTACCTCCTAGAACACTGGAATAAAGATATCGAAGAACTGAGGATCCTCCTAGAGACAAAGAAAGAGACCGAAGAGGTAAAAGAAGCCAAGAGATAGAATCTATAACTAAAAGTCCATCCTTTTAGG
>JAVVGE010000186.1:0-4057 GCA_032249255.1 Desulfurococcales archaeon
ACCTATGGGCATGATGATCTTTCTGAGTCTAGTAAATAGAGTTGCACCACATATAGAGGCTTGATGATCCAGCTCTGGTGAGATCTGTGTAATTATTGACGACGCCATCCTATTTCCCGTTGGAAAGAATCTCACAGTATATGCTATTAACAGCCCTAGAAGAGTAGGGTATAGAAACCATAGTTTGAGTAATAAGAAACCCCATAAGAAACCTATACCCAAGATCAAGCCGGGCATAGCGATAGGTATCCAGAATAGCCAATCTAGATATCTAAATATTCTAACACCCCAGAGCCTGGAATAGACTATTAATATTGAGAGCAGTAGAGTTAGAGCAGCAGCAGAAATAGAGAGCACAACGCTATTTATAATCGCTCTTCTAGCTATATCCATTCCTCCAAAAAACAGATCGTAGTAATTAATCAGAGAGAACGCTCCACCAGGGTCTCTGAGGGATCTGTAGATAAGGGCTCCTATGGGTGCAACACTGCTAATCACTATATATATAAGAACCAGGGTAGCGAGGGGCCATCTAAAAATCCCAAGATTTATTGGTTTCATAATCTGCCCTCTTCCTGTGATTGTTATGAGTCTATATGCCCTCTTCAGAATCATGTTATTTATAACTATGAATATAGTTATTATCGATGTAACAGTAACCCCTAGAGCAGCGATGGCTCCATATGGTGGAGGCACGCTGAGATCTCTGAGTAGTAATATATATGTTATCAGTGTAAATATGCCTTCAGAATATCCTAAGACCATTGGTATTGTAAACTGCTCAAACGATAAGACAAATACTAAATAGCTACTTGAAAGGATGAATGGATATAGAAGGGGTATTGTGATCGCTATAAAAGCCTTCATCATATTTGACCCGGATATCCTAGCACTTAACTCCAGCTCTTGGGAGATGCTTCTTAAGCCAGCTGCCATAAATGTATATGAATACGGCATAAGCCATATGCTAGTAACAAATATGATGCCCTCAATACTGAGTACATTGATACCGATCCCGAGGCTTTTTAAAGCTGACCCTATAGAACCTTTTGACGATGCTAGCTCAGCCCATCCGAAGGATAGGAGAAGGGGTCCTAAGAATATCGGTAAGTAGATCAGCTTATGGATTATGGATGATAGGGGTAGATCTGTTCTTACTATTAAAAAGGCTATTAATAGACCCAGCATGGTTGTGATTATGAGCGTAGATATAGATACTATAAAAGAGTTTATGAGGGCTCTTCTAAATAGATCTGAGCTAAGAATGTTTAAATAATTTTCAATAGTTACGGTTAAAGATCCTCTCAAGATTAAAGGATCTTTAAGAATGCTTTGAACAATCATGATTATAAACGGGATCAACAAGAATGCTATTAATATTAGCGCAACCGTATAGATCACTATATACTCTAGTATCTCGCCCGATATGAGTCTCAGGCGAGGCTTCAGCAGATTCATCCTCCTAGAACGAATATCCTATACCATGTTTCCTTATAATAATCCCTTTTCTGGTAAAGATCAACAGCAGCTTCTTTCCATGTCAGTAGCTTCATTTTACCTTTAACAGCGTCTATATGTAGCTTAACGCCTCCCCATTCCTTCTTAACCTCTTCGGGAGATATGTCTTTCCTTGTGCTTATGAATCCAAACTCATTCACATTTATAAGCTGGGCTCTTTTTGATAATACGAAGTCGATCCATAGCTTTGCTGCGTTGGGATGAGGCGGGTCCCTAGCTATGAAGAAGTCGGGAAATAACAGATTTATAATTGTATCTTCTGGAAGCTTAAACTTGACTTCTGGGTATCTCTTTACTATTATTCCGTCTACGATCCAGCCTGCTAGGGTCCATCCTAACACCACGTCTCCCTTACCAACCCAGTCACCCAGTATCCCAGCTGACCATTGATACTTGGGCTTCGCTGATGCTAATACTCTCAATAGGCTTGTCCACTCATTAGGGTAGGTGACGTTGTAGAAGTACATGTGCATCCATCCTGATGTAGATAGTATTGCGTCGTAAATGGCTATCTTACCTCTCCAGAAGTCGGGGCTTTGATTTATTGCTCTCACAAGATCCTTGAGTGTTGAAGGGACTTTATCGTCGGAGAGGAGCTTTGAGTTCCAGGTGATGACATATGGCCCGTAGAGGCTTGCAACTACATAGCCGGGGACTACATATTCGCTAGGATAGAACTGTGCTTCAGGAGATTCATACTTTCCTACTAGGTTTTTCTGGAGTAGATCGTATACTAGTGGAGCATCATAGATCTGGACTACATCTACATTTCTTAACCCAGACATAGCTTCGCTTAGATATCTTTCATAGCCCTGTTGTGTTGGTAGAAGCACGTATGTGACGCTTATAAATGGATATAGCTTGTTGAACTCCTCTATAAGCCTCTTTAAATGTTCTTCTCTGTAGTTACTATATATAGTCAGCCTACCCTCAGCCTTAGCACCTTGAATGATCCTCCAGTAGTCACTTGGATAATAGCTAGGTAACATTTTCATGATACTCTTTATATCTTCTGGAATCTGCTCCTGTGTCTGTTTCACCTCTTCCGGTGTTCTGGCTATTGTGGGTGATGTCATGGTCCTCGGTGTTGCTTCAACGGGTGCCTGTCTCTGTGTCGAGAGATATGGAATCAATATTATGCTGGCAATTGCTATTATAATTATAATAGAGGTTATTAATATAAGGAGACTTCTCTTCAAGCTTCGCCCACCAAGTAGATATATATTTGGAAATATATATACTTGCCCTCTTATATATTAAGTTAGGGTGCTATATTATAACCGAAAGAGATCTAATAATACATGATCTAAATAAAAAATATGGAAATGTTATAGCGCTAAAAGACATAGATATCGAAGTTGAGAGGGGAAGCATAGCAGGGATCCTGGGCCCGACTGGAAGCGGTAAGACAACACTACTTAAATGCATCGCCGGGATCGAGATACCTGATAGCGGCGAGATATATATTGGGGGTAATCTAGTTACCTCGGTGAAGGAAGGGATCTATGTTAGGCCCGAGAAGAGGGCCATTGGAATGGTGTTTCAGTCATATGCACTGTGGCCGCATATGAGTGTCTATGAAAACGTTGCATTTCCGTTAAAAGTTAGGGGGTTAGCTAGAAGTGAGATTGATCGTAGAGTGAAAGAGATCTTATCTATAGTCGGTCTCAAAGGGTTTGAAAGGAGATATCCACATCAGCTATCAGGGGGGCAGCAGCAGAGAGTAGCACTTGCAAGGGCGCTTGTTTATGAGCCCAAGCTGCTACTTCTCGACGAGCCTCTAAGTAATATAGATGCTAAGCTAAGGCTAGAGCTCAGATCATGGATAAGGGGTCTCGTTAAGAGGCTCGGAATAACGACTCTCTATGTAACCCATGATCAGGCGGAAGCGCTCTCAATGGCTGATAAAATCATAATATTGAATAAGGGTACTATTGTTCAGCAGGGTAGGCCGGAGGAGCTCTATAGGAGACCTGTAAATCCATTTGTTGCAGATTTCTTGGGTACTGCTAATATTCTGGAGGGTGTTCTTATAGATATCACAGATTATACATTAAGGGTAAAGATCAACGATAAAATATTATTTGAGATCAAAAGAAATGGAGAAATAGATCCTCTGCTAAAAAATAAGCGTATATACTTGACTTTCAAAGGAGAGGATATAGAGATTACTGGCAGCAGAGCAAACGAGAAAGAACCATGGTATGAAAAGTATAACGTTTTTAAGGGAGTTGTGAGAGAAGCCCTTTTCGAAGGCCCATTTATAAGGGTCATCATAGATCTTGAGGAAACAGGATTAGAGATAAAGGCTATCGTACCGAGAGAAAAATCTAGACACATATACATAGGCTCCAGCATCACAGTAAAAATAGATCCTGAAAATATCCACATAATGCCCGTAGCACCATAGCATCTATGGTCTAGTCTTCAAGAAAAGATATTCAAGACATGATATTAAAGCCTGGCATATCTCGCCTTTAAAGGCGGGATAAAGTTTTTAGAGCGTTAGGCTTTTAAACCTTTGTGTCGTATTGTGTAT
>JAVVGE010000187.1:0-4051 GCA_032249255.1 Desulfurococcales archaeon
CATGAGCCCATAGAGATCCTTAGGCCTTTGTAGAGGAGGTGGAAGTCCCTCGATGACCACAGGGATATCATAGAAACCCTGTGGATCAAGAGGCAAAGCAATCCAAAACAAATTAATATCGGTGATAATCAATGATCATCGGGGGACAAGCGGTTTAAAAGCATCTATGCTATATTCTATGAGGTCGGGTCTTTGGTGGGTGAACGTGCTAACGTGATAACTCAAGGGGAGATGCTCCGAAGCGTGCCCACCAGAGATCTCGATCCTCTTCAAGCATTTAGAAAGCTGGTAGAGGATATGAAAGGGAGAGGTTGGAAAGCTGATAGGCTGTGGCTATTTCAAGACATGTTTGGGGAAGAATCTCTAATCTCTTTGGAATTATATGTGCCAGGCTATATAACGAGCCCAACTTTGAGAAGAAACAGGTGTTCTTCAATAATATGCTGACAAGGAAGAGGAGGATCGAGATAGATGATAAATATTATCCAGATGTATAAGGAGACACTACACGTTAATGCCCAAGCTATTATTCAAAGAAATGAGACAACTTGGAATCAATTCTTCAAGCTACCAGATCTGAAGAAACAGGATAGGTTGCCTTCCTTTACGAAGAAACTATCTCTAATAGGTTATTGGAGTGATAAAGATAGTGGTGAGAAGAGGATACATATATTGATTAGAAGCGATAGATACCATTATATAACAGCTACTAGGTTTCTAGCTGGTGAGCTATATAATAGAGGTGTTAGGAAGCTATATATAGGCTATCCATATATGCTCTCACATGATAATGGCAATGAGTATAACACGAATACATGGTGGTTTAGGAAGATAGTACTGTGGATCGTTGATATATTCATGGAGTATGGTATTGATGTTGAGCTCGTTCTTGAGGAATATACTAGCCAGATATGCTCAATGTGTGAAAACAAACATAAGAAAGGGAGGATATATAGAGGGCTGTACGTATGCAGAAAAACCGGGGAGAAGATCAACATAGATATAGATGCAGCGATAAACATAGCTCGCAGGCTAGGCTACAGGATGAGAATAAAGAGGAAGATTAAGGGCCGTATGGTAGCGTATAATAGTGTAAAGCGAATAACCCCTGCTTGGAGTGGTTATGCTCGAGACCATGCAATAGAAATTCTGGTCTCCAGGGTGGGGAGGTGGTCATGATATGTCCTCTGAAAAGGGAGGGGTTCTTCCCGGGATCACGAGAGTAACCACTAAGATCCCTCTTGACAGGGTTGGTGTCATAATAGGTGGTGGAGGTTCCATAATAGAGATGCTTAGAAGACGCCTCGATGTTTCGATAAAGGTTGATAGCTCTACGGGGGCTGTGGTTGTAGAGCCTGCCTCTCCCTCTACTCCTGTATCTAACCTCCTCAAGGCCAAGGAGTTCGTTGATGCTATTGGATATGGCTTCTCACCTGATAGGGCTGAGAGAGTGTTAGACGAGGATCAGGTTCTCGTTATAATAGATCTAAAGAGCTATGTAGGCGACTCTGAGAATCATCTGAAAAGGGTAAAGGGAAGGATCATTGGCGAGGGTGGGAGAGCCAGAAGAAATCTCGAGGAAATAACTAATACATATATATCTGTAGGAGAGGCTGAAGTAGCCATCATAGGGGGTTTCGAGGAGGCTGAAGTTGCTAGACAAGCCATCCAGATGCTCATTGAAGGGAGGCAACACACAACAGTTTATAAGTATGCAGAGAGGATGATGGCAGGGATTAGGAGGAGGAAGCCCGGCCTGTGGTAAGCTGTGCAGAAGAGACTCTCACGGGATGCCTAAATAACCTTATAGAGATCTTTGAAAAACATGGGGATCTTCTTGAGAAGCAGCAATGGTTCCCAGAAGAACCTACCTCCACGAGATGGTGGGGAGGGCTTGAGACACCACTGGAGGTCATGGTCACAGCGGTGCTTGTTAAGCTCAGCAGATGGAGCTCTGCTCTTAGAGCTCTTGAGAGGATGAGGGCTGAACGTCTTCTAGATGTTGAGAAGCTAGCGAGCATAGATCCTGAGGAGCTCAGCGTAGTTATAAAAGGGGTTGGCTTCTCCACCAGCAAGGCAGTTACCATCGTGGAACTAGCTAGATATATACTAGCAAATGGGGGTGTTACGCATATCGCCAAAAAAGATCTAGAACTACTGAGAAGAGAGCTTATGGATATAGAAGGGATAGGGAGGGAAACAGCGGATTCAATACTGCTATTCGCGCTTCACAAGCCTGTATTCCCCCTTGCGAGGCTCTCTGCGAGGGTTCTCAAGAGATTCTGTGGTCAGGAGCTAGGAGGCTATGAGAAGGTGAGGCGACATGTAGAGGTGATCCTTAGTCAAGATCTATATAAGTTAAAACTACTGCACGCAGGCCTCGTAACCATAGCGAGTAAATACTGTAGGGAAAGAGATCCTAGATGTAACGATTGTATACTTAGGAGTAGATGCTCATACAACAACATGATTATAGAGCGAGCCCATATTAGTAGCGGGCTCCACACTTCCAGATAACGGCTTAGATGCTAGAGAAACTGTCCTCTTAACAAAGATCCTCTCATCGGGCTTAGCAACTCACACACTCCTCATTGCCCTTCTCCTTTCTCCTCCTATTCATTATCCCAAGACCTCAGCATTCTCTCTGAAACGTTTGGAGCAACTAGCACTTGCAATAAAATAATAGGTAAAAGTGAGCTTATAAACCCATTCCTAGTCATAGTGTTAGAAACAAACTTATCTAATTCAGGACTACATCAGCTATATACTAATTAGATAAGGGATCAAACCCCAACCATGTTAGATTATGAGGTTGTGTCTTAATGTACCTGAACACATGTAGGCTTTCGAGAAGCGATGATGATCAGAGCTCCCGAGGCTCTAAATAAGATGATCTACATATAATTGAAAGGTCTAGAGAGAAGTTCTGAGTAGTAAATCTTCTGCTATGTATTCAGAATTTCGGGATCTTCTTAAGTTTTGCTACACTTCCTCTACCGATCCTATAGATCTCTATATAGCCGAATCTTTCAAGCTTTCTCAGTCTTCTCCATAGAGTGGTTTTTGGTAGCCCGGTTAACTTCTGGATCTTAGACACTGGTAGTTCACCGCCAGACTCCTTTAATGTTTTTATTATTTCTCGATCTATCGCGTCTATATCTCCTTTAACGAGGGACCTACGTCTATGAAGGAATATGGCATAGTAAGTTATAGCAGCACCCAAAGTTAGCGTGCCTGCTAGAAGGCTTATTAACTTCGATCCTAAGCTATTTCGTGGAATCAATATGTATATAGATACAGCCCCATCCAGACGATATATCCTGTACTTCACGCTGGAATTTTCACCACTCTCCTCAGTATCGGGTGGAAGACCAGTGATTATTGTTCCACGCCTTGCTATTAGATCTATATACGAGGCCCAAGACACATTCTCTATCTTGAGACTCTTATACCCTGCAGAAGCATCTCCATATCCTCCCTTATATCTCAACACGACGAAACTGTTAGAAGAATTTGTGAGGATCAAAGCGTATAAATAGCCCATATAGAAGATTGACGAGACGTTTCCATAGACAATCTCTATGCTATCCTCAGCAGGCTCTGTCGGGAGCTCGATTAGGAGAGAACCGGGGCCTGAAGAATAGTTAATATATAGGTAAATTATAGGGCTATATTCCTCTAAGTATATAGCAGCAGAACCATTTATACTATACATAGACACATCCTCTACCTCACCATAGACACGTTGCATCAACACGAGTACTAATGCTAATATCGCTGCATATATAGCTACATGCGATCTTCTAGCACACATTCCCATAGATATCTGCTAAAATAAATACACAGAGAAAATAAATTAATAAATACAGCTACTGCACTGGATCTCTTTACCAGCGACACTGTTTGTCTCTCAATGTCATTGATTGTCGTTAACATTTTTGTTTCAGGATTGCTGTGTTTTTGATCCACTGGGTTTCTATGTTTTCCCTGTGATCGTCGAGGGACTTCCACCTCCTCTACAAAGGCCTAAGGATCTCTATGGGCTCATGGG
>JAVVGE010000188.1:0-4040 GCA_032249255.1 Desulfurococcales archaeon
AGCCTTGAAATCATCAAACATGAAAGACTATGAACCACCATCTGCTGAGAAACGGCTAGGCCTATTCTATGTGATATTGATTTAGAGACATATAATATAGATCCGGCATGTGTTGAGGAAAAGATATCTAGGAGGACTAGGGCGATAATTCCTGTGCATCTCTATGGCCACCCGGCTGATATGGATCCTATAATGAGGGTTGCTAGGGATCATGGTGTATATGTTATAGAGGACGCTGCACAGGCACACGGAGCTCTTTATAAGGGTTTGAGGTGCGGCTCTATAGGAGATCTAGGTGCCTTCAGCTTCTACGCAACTAAGAACATGACTACCGGGGAAGGAGGCATGGTGACCACGAATAGTGAGGAACTAGCTAGAAGAGTTGATCTTATGAGGAACCATGGGCAGGAGAGTAAGTACCTCCACATAGAGCTTGGATGGAACTATAGAATGACCTCTATCCAAGCAGCCCTCGGAATAGCACAGCTTAGGAAGCTTGAGAGGCTGAACGAGGCTAGGAGAAGAAATGCAGAGACACTTACAAAGGGAATTGAGAAGCTCGGCTGGTTGAGACCCCCTAAGGAGAAGCCATGGGCTAAGCATGTGTACCACCAGTACGTGGTATTTCTTGAAGATGATGCCCCGATATCTAGGGACAGACTTGTGGAGTATTTGAGAGAGCATGGTATAGAGGCCGCGGTTCACTACCCCCTCCCAATCCATATGCAGCCCCTCTATAGGAGACTCGGCTATCGTGATTGCTGCCCGAACTCATCTATAGCCTCACAGCGTGTTCTCAGCCTTCCAGTACATCCAAAAGTGAGTGGAGACGATATTACAACTGAAAGCCTCGCCCTTTAGGGTGGGGATGGGGATTTATAAGCCTTCTAGGGTTTAATCTTTTTGGAGCCCGGGATGATGGGCTCCTGGGGGAGTTCTGGCCACCCCGACTGCCCCCCAGATGACAGATGTAAGCCCGAATAGATGGGGGGAACCTATGATCCGCCTGAAAGGAATGACGATCAATGACGACCTGAAGGCGGGAGAGGAGGTCAGATACATGATCGAGATACTATCGAAGATATAGGGCTGTATCCATATATTATGTTAATAAGCTTATAAGATCTAATCCCTATCTATTTTGATGAGGCGATAATCTCTGCTAGATCTTGGTATGCGGAGACCTCGGGACGCTATGATGCTATGATAATTAAAGCTCCCGAAACCAAGGCCCTAGATGGGAGCCTCTTTTCGCTGGGATCCACAGCCACCGGCGAGCCCATAGAGATCCCTAGATCCCTGTGGGGAAGGTGGGGGGTCCCTCGATGGCCACAGAGCTAAAACCCTGTGGATCAAGAAAAACAGCAACCCTAAACAAAAGAATATCAGCGATAATCAATAACCATCGAGGGACAAGCGGTTGGATATCAGGTAGACCTCGCACTCGCCTTGTAAAATTATGTTGCTTGAAGCATTTAAAAGTATGTGGAAAAGCGGTATTAACCTCTTCCTTGCATTTCTAGAGGAGGTTTTACCTCCTTCCCGGGGCGGTTTATCGGATCTCCGCCCAGATGCTTTCTCTATCTATCAGTATTCATATCTTAGGAGCATTATTTTCAAGGCCTGGTATCTAAGAATCTGAGAGATATCGGGCTCTCTGCTATCAATAAATTAATAATAGCCTGATAAAGCTTATAGCACATAGCCCCTCCCCATCTTAAAGATCGAGGTTCGTCTTTGTTATTATGTTTATAAATAGTGAATTTTGATTCGTATATCTATGTGTTTATATGTGTGCGCAGCTTTTTTAAAGGAAACCATCCTACTAATAAATCGAAGGTGAGGATGTGAATGTCGAGGAACTTGGATAGAATCTTCAAGGTATTTGGTATTCTGGTTCTAGCAATAGTGATTCTAGGAGTAGCGAGTGGGGTTTCGCTAGCACCAATATCTATAAAGAGAGCTGAGGCCCAGGTAGGGACAATTACCCTGTCATCATCGAATCTAAATCCTGTTAAGTGGATAGTATTAACAGTAACAGGGTACGAGCCAGGGACTGGTATAAATATTATTAATATACGGGCAACATTTGCCGATACAGGGGCTACTATAAATGCTCTGTGGGCAAATGATGCTATTCAGGACTATTTCACAGCAACTAGAGTTGGTGGGACAACTTTCGTGGCATATGTAGGAGGCCCAGGTATAATTGATCCAACGCCTCAGAACCCGCTTCCGGGAATTAGTCCTATCATCTATCCATCTTCATTTGCCAGACTCCAGCTAAACGAAATTACGGACGTCAATAGAAGCATAGTGTTTACAGTCGTTGGCACACCTATAACAGCACAGGTAGCATTCCAGCCGGTAAGCCCAACTATCGCAAGTATCCCGGACAAGCCGTATAGGAGGGATGCATTGGTAAGCATTTCCTACACCGATCTAGATCTAAACAAAGATCCAACAATAATAGATACAATACCAATATCTACCTCGATGCTGGGTCCAAGCACCATACCTAATGGTACAGGGTATACCCGATTCCACTCCTACAACTCCACATCAATGATCCTTAGTATAAATATAGCAGGAAACCTAAAGACGATGCTCAATACTTCAGGAAACATATTCTGGTTTAACTATATCGTTCCGGGAACAGTATCTATTACCATACCAGTATCTGGCAGCAATATATCCTCAATAAGCCTAGTAGATACTAAGGTAGGAACCTCTACAGGAAGGCTGAGCGCCTCGCCAACTCCTTTGAGTATAGTGAGCAGAATCGATTATATAACCGGTGACTTCTACGCGAACCTTTCCATAGCTGCGACTCCCACACCAACTCCAGGTGACGTTGATGCCCAAGCTACACTAACATTCGATGGTTCAGCATCTTCAACGGCTTCCGGCATTTTAGCTAGGTTGACCCTTGCAAAAGCTCCTGAGGCTGGCGGCGGATCTTTCCAGACGCCTTGGATGCGTCTGAACAGAATCGTTCTGCCCGATACAGGAGAAATTAGAGAAACTGCTGTTGATTCCAACGTGTTTACTATACCGACCAGCATAAAGCTGTTATCATGGGTTATAAGCAAGAGCACATCCTATACTATATTCCCAGGTATCACAGCTAATGACAGAGTTATTATAGAGATATACACAACCGCAGCGCTACAGTCACAGTTCAACACTCCGGCTTGGAACGATCGCGACGTTGGGCAGGGCGCCTTCAAGGCAATCTATACACAGCCATCTATAAGTGTGGACTTTAAGAGCACAGGCATAGTGATAACGATAAACTCTCCAGATGATAATATCAACCCCAATGCCAGAGATACGCTTGATACGGGCTTTGACTACGGATTTGCATCGTCAGTACTACGTATAAGACCCAGAGATCACATAACAGGCACGTGGTTTGGGCCATGGGTACTCTTCAGCCCAGGAGATATCGTCGAGACAGATGTCAATACAGGATTATTCCAGGTGAATCTAAGCATTAGGTGGGCAGCTACACTAGGCGATGCAAAGCTTGTGAAGACAGGACCTAACACAGGCGTTGTGTACTATCCAACAAACTTCCCAGCCAACGTTGATCTCAGGCCGAGGATCGATGTCTATTATACTACAGAAAATGCAAGGCCAGGAGGCTATAACATCGATCAATACGTTGCCGCGCTATACACACCGACCAAGGCAAGCATAAGCCTGAACAAAGCTACTACAAAGACCTGGGACTTCTCGATATCTAAGCCTGATATAAACAACGACCCCAACGCCATAGAGACCTTAACACCAGTACCATCATCCATTGTTTCCGGTGGCTTCAACCTAACAACAAGCTATGGAACAACTGTGGCGATAATCCAGTTCACAGACGATAAGGGGAACCCGCTGAGCATACCGGCAAGTGCTATAGGATTCACGGAGACAGACTTCAACTCAGGCGTGTTTAGATTAGTGGTAAATGCCTCGCAAGTATCACCGCTAGTAGCTGGGGGTCAGTATGTGCTTAGGTACTGGGACCTAGCTGGGTTCTCAAT
>JAVVGE010000189.1:0-4038 GCA_032249255.1 Desulfurococcales archaeon
AAGTATTTATAGATAACCAGAGAATTTAAATTTATAATTTACCCTGTAACAGCCTCCTCACCGATCCCTGGATGCTCTTGAAATTCTCTCTCCATCTCCTATAACCCAGTACTCCCCATCCTCCCTCTTCTCTATCTTCCATATACCGGTGGTGTGCTTGATAAGCTCTATCGACTCTCTCATAGCTTCTAGAGTTTCTCTCCTACCCACTCCCTGTATTGATATGATCATCGCTGGATCCCCAGGTCTTAGGGATCCTTCAGCATGGTATATTCTAACATATTTCACTCGATACCTTCTCCTGATCTCCTGTGATATCTCCTCAAATCTTTTCAGCGTATATTCTTTATATACTTCATAATATAGCTCATTAACCCCTACACCATTCACAGGGCTCTTGACAATGCCAACATATATTAGTAAGGCTCCCAACCCCTCCTCTTCGGCATGCCTCCTCCCATCTCTCAGGATATCTTGGAGGCTTGGCATCTCATCTCTAGACACAATCCTGAAATCGTTGCATCCCCCTGAAGCCGGTGGGAGAAGATCTACTACATCGCCATCCCTAAGCTTCTGATCCTGGGGAGCATACAGCCCATTAACAAGCGTGATTATAGAGGAGACTCTCTTCTCCATAAAATCTCCGAGAGCCTTGCTCCTCCTTCCAAGCATCTCTAGAAGCTCCTTAACGGTGGATCCTTCTGGAAGCTCTATAAGATCTTTATCGGCTCCATATAGATCCCTTAACACGGCATATAGCCTTATGTTCACCTTCAGCAGGTCTCACCAACTTCTAATACCTTAATAAAATATATCTTTCAATCCTATAGTAGATCACCTTGTCTAGGGCCTTAGCCTCGAAGATCTGATCATCATAGCATTCCAAGAATATATAAAAGCATATTGAGATACTGCCTCATCATTTGAAATAGCTATAGATAGTATACTAATAAACATAAATCACTAACCTTAAACCCGAAACTACATCCGAGATCCCCTCACATCCTTGGAGAAGATTTCTTACCTCCTCCCCAGGCTGTTTGTCAGTTCTCTGTCAGGTTTCCACCCACATAGCTCTCTTAGAATCCGCTTGTCCCCTGATGGTTGTTGACTATCGCTGATATTCATTTGTTTTGGATTGCTTTGCTTCTTGATCCACAGGGTTTTTAGCCCTGCGGTCATCGGGGGGACCCCCACCTCCCCCAAAGAGATCTTGGGATCTCTATGGACTCACTGGTGGCTGTTGAGCCCAGCAGAAAGGGGCTCCCATCTAGGGCTATGCCTAGAACCCCGAAGCCCTTCTGGGCATAGCCCTCATCCAGGGCTTCGGTCTCGGGAGCTCTAAATATCATAGCATCCCGAGATCTCTCTACATCTAGATATAGCAGAATTATCGCCTCATCATCAATACAATTATGGATTGAATGCTTATAAGCTTAAGCCCAGACAACAAGCGAATATAAAAGCATTTCCACTACTATGAAAAAGGATACAGCCCATTCTAAGGGCATCACTTTTCAAGGCCAGAAGACCACGGCTCGTGTGGAATCATTGAACTTCCTCCTGCCGCAGGCTCCTCACCGCTATTTTATTTGTTTATAGTTTATAATTCTTAATCTCATCCTCGCCTTAAAAGGCGAGGCTTTCTGTTGTGAAGAACATGCGTGTTGTTGAGGAAGTTTTTGGCATGCTAAAATTGAGAGATGTTTCTGTACTATTCTAAAATAGTAGATCCGTTTAATATATAGATCTTCGTTATTAAAAATGCGAGAGCAATATGCGTTCATAGTAGATGTATTCAGGGAATACGGTATAGAGGCTGAGCTTGTACCAAAGGATTACACGAGCAAAGTATGCTCGATATGCGGGGCAAGACATAAAAACGGAAGGATGTAGAGATGCTGTATATATGCAAGAAAACCGAGAGGAAGATCAATGCAGATATTAATGCAGCATTAAACGTAGCAAGAAGGCTGGGACACAGGATAAGGATAGCTAAGAAGATCGAGAGCTACCTGGTAATTCATAATGGTGTTAGCTATTAATCCCTTGGGGCTAACACCTGGGACCAGGCAATAGGAAACCTGTCTTTCAGGGCGGGAAGGGGTCATACTAATGGTCCTCTTCATCATAAAGGTGATGACGACGCGTTTTCTAACGATCTTGCAGTAGAGATCTGATTTACTGATTAGTTTGTGTAGGGATGATCTCTTCGTATCTTATCCCATTGGATGCTATTGACGATATAAAAACTGTGTATCCGGCTCTCGATAGGGAGTTTAGAGCTTGTTCGAGCTTAGCACCATCTCTGGAGATCCCTATAACGGCTCCTCCCCATCCTCCGCCGCTTATTTTCACACCTTCTAGTCCAGAGGCCCTCATGATGTCTGCTATGCCCTCGCTCTCTCGATCCACCACCCCCATGGCTCTCAATATGTTGTGGTTTATATTCATTAGCTCGCACAGCGCTGCTAGATCTCCTTCCTCGATTGCTTTTGAGGCTTCTTCACTTATCTCTCCTATAGCTCTCATTAGATGATCTATAACATTTTTCCTCTTGCTATATAGATCTCTAACCATGGAGACTGTTTCCTTGGTGCTTTTCTTCTTGGGGGTGATGGCTATGAGGATCTCTAATCTAGATCTGGGATTGATTCTCTTGAATGGAGGATTATCTCGGGGTCTAACTAGCAATACACCTCCGAGGGAAACGGCCCCCGTATCCATGGGAGACGCAGCTCCCTGGACCTCCATCTCAACGCTTCTAGCGATTGATGCTATCTCCAGAGCCCCTGGAGATCTGTTGGCTAGGTATGCATATCCAGTCACTATCCCAGCAGATATCGCTGCCGAGGTTCCTAGACCCGCTCCTGGTGGTATGTTTGATGAGATCTCTATATCGAGGCCTCCTATATCACCAAAGATCCTGGATGAGATCTCTATAGCTTTCTTAGCATATATGAAGAGTCTCTCAACATGGCCCTGTGAGATCTCTCCTACACATCTATCCCCAACACATCTAAGAGATATGTCTCCCCAGATAGAGGCTCCCTTACTGGTTAAAAGGATCTCGCCACCGCCTCTCCTACATATTCTAATATCTATTCTTCTGTCAATAGCGGCTACCAATGCTGGATAGCCATATACCACTGCGTGTTCACCTGTGATGGTTACCTTTAATGGCACGTGGACTTTAGCACACCTCTCAACTATGGGGATGCCTATAGGCATTTGCGTTTCCCCGCTAACGGTATTTGATGATGCTTCCAAATACTTGTATCTCCGCTAGCGGGGTTGCACCTAGGCTCGGGATCATTGGCTTCACCCGAACCGCATGGGTACCCGTCGAGCCCGACGCCACGGGCCTCCCATCTGAGGATAAATACTTCAAGCCGATGTTTATAGCTCCCACAGCATCTCTCTTAACAACCCTCTCATCGACATATGCAATCCTCAATACTATCTTCACAACCTTATATCTCCCGTTATTCCCCCTCACTGCAGTGCGGATCACTAGGGGGCTGTAGCTATCGATCCTCTTCATCGAGAATGGATCCACGCTTGAGGAACCCTTCTCAGATACCCTTACAGCATGTATGGGCCTATCCCCGAGAGGCTCTATCAGCTTGGATGCACTCCACTGATGAATCTCCTCTATGAGGCTAGCAACCTTATAGAGTATACCCTGCTTTCTATCCCCTTCTCTAAGCCTCATTAATTTCTTCTTAACACCCCTCTCCACAGTAGATCTTCTCCTCGAGATCCTCTCCCTCCTAACTGAATAAGCTATAACCATCCTTCCAAGGCCGGTCTCAATCCTGGTAACCCCGGCTAGAACGCCGTCCCTGAATGCTGCTATCATAACACTATTCTCATTAATATCAAGAGAAACAACATTACTAGGATCATAGAGGATCTCGAAGGATCTTGAGAATGCTATGTAAGCAAGCACCCTCCTCCCACCAGGTTCTAGCTTAAGCTCTCTAGATAGTCTCCAGCCGCTGTAGAGGTATCTATGTAATTGCTTGTTATCCCTAT
>JAVVGE010000190.1:0-4033 GCA_032249255.1 Desulfurococcales archaeon
GGCATAAGGTCGCATCTATAAACATTAGGAGGAGATACCTGGAAGAAAAGAGGAGGAAGAAGAGGAGAGCCAGGATGCGGGGGTTTCCCCACAGCAATGAACCTGAGATCTCTATGATGGTGGAGCTGTGGGTCGGGGTCACCCCGAGCAGGTGGAGCCCAGTGATATGGATCCCGATGAAATGGGATCCTGAGGGCGATGAAGCCAAGGGAAGAGGGCTTGATATCAAACGATATCAAGCCCAATGAAACCCGAACCCCATTAATAAGATACTTCAACTCTCATGAGACCCTTACCCACGATCTACCATCTCTCCTAATACATGTTCGAAGCCCTTTCTCTTAACCCCTCTATTCTATCATTAGTAATAACCGGAATACCCTCTACTAATGCTGAGAGCGCCAGAGGATTCCTGCTTGTCTCCTTTCCATCATCTTCTCTAACTCCGCATAGTGTTACATATAAATATATCCACCTTCTCTTTCTCTCATAAATTCGCCTGTTACATAGAGTCTCTCTAGGATGTTCACACGAGCTATATCTCTAAACACCACCAGAAGATCTATATCGCTCCACCCCCTCACATTTAGGACATTTTGATGGCGTCCCGTTCTGGTTTACTATTGCTAATGGTACTCTGTGTTTCTCAGCATGCCAGTCTATCTACTTTCTTATCCTCCTATACCCCATAATGATGAGCTTTTTCCTATGATCTTTGGGTAGTTTCCTAAGCGATTCTATGAGTCTTGCAAGGGCTCTTTGTAGCAGTCAATAGCAGTCCTGGATGAGAGATCGAACCACTCTCTTAGCTCTCTGTATAGAGCGTTATGACCTCCCCAATGCTCCTCGGATTTAGGCTCAGGATCCTGTTTATAGCGTAGTTAAGGGCTGTGTTGCATCTCTTGAGGAGCTCTACAGCCTCTGGCCCAGGACTAACTCCCTCGAGAGGGTTAGCAACTCCTCACCGCCAGAGGTCTTAGAGCCTCTCCAAAAAGATCAAATACAAAAGATAATAAGCTTTCCCTATTCATCCCCGCCCTGAAGGGCGAGCTTTCAGTTATAAAGTTCTTAAGCTATTGTCTCCATAATATATCTGGTGTCTAAAGGGCTGGCATAGTTGATGTAGTGATCAGCATAGCACTTGCGGTTGTTCAAATAGCAGTAAGGGCTGGTTTTGCGCTTTTTAGCGTGACCCTCTCTCTAAATCTTCTAAACAGGCTCACAAGGGCTGTATCCTTTTTAATGGTAGTGGGAATGCTTTTATATTCGTTTGTTGTCTGGCTTAAGCTTATGAGCATCCAATCCCTATCTATTTTAATGATGAGGTGATATCTCTGCTGTATCTTGGTGTGGAGAGACCTCGGGATGCGATGACCTTAAGAGCACCCGAGACCGAAGCCCTGGATGAGGGCAATGCCCAGAAGGGCTTCGGGGTTTCAAGCCTAGATGGGAGCCCCTTTCCGCTGGGCTCCACGGTCATCAATGAACCCATAGAGATCCCAAGATCTCTATGGGTGAGGTGGAGTTCCCTCGATGACCCAGGGCTAAAAACCCTGTGGATCAAGAAGCACAGCAACACCAAACAAATTAATATCAGTGATAATCAATGATCATCGAGGGATAAGCGGAACTGGGATCCTCTGAGAACATTTATAGCTGCGGTTGTGCTGTTATATATAGACGCTCTACAGCTTGGGATAGCTTCCAGAAGTCTTGAGCTAGCTAGGAGGTATTACTTCTTTAACATGACCCCGTATATAGCTGTGATACTGCTTGTAATAATATTGGGTAGAGGGGCTAGGCCCCCATCAGGTCTTATGAAGCACTTTAGAAAGGCCTAGTAGTCTATCTATTTCTTCAAAACCCTGGGATCTGTATAGACGATCCTCTCCTCATAGAGCTTTTTTATCTCTAGCTCGTCATAGCCTATCTCCCTCAAGATCTCCTCTGTGTGCTCTCCTAAGAGCGGTGGAGGTCTTGTAATAGCTCCAGGTGTTATGCTCATCTTAAATGGTGTTCCAAGGGTTCTGAATTTCCCATATACCTTGTGCTCCGTTTCAACAACCATTCTCCTATGTATTACATGTGGATCTCCCAGCACCTCGCTAACTCTATAGACAGGGGCTACGGGGATACCTGCCCTTTCAAGGATCTCTATCCATTCTCTCGAGGTCTTCTCCCTAAATGTTCTCTCTAGTTCTCTAATTAGTTGATCCCTATTCCCAACCCTGTCGGGGTTTGTAGCAAATCTGCTGTCCCTCAGGAGATCCTCTCTACCTATGGCCTTTGCAAATGACTGCCAGAGCCTGTCATTCCCCACAGCCACTACTATATAGCCATCCCTAGTCTCCAGAGCCTGGTATGGTGCTATGCTGGGATGGGCTGATCCAAGCCTCTCAGGATCCCTCCCAGTGGCTATATAGCTCAGGGCTTGGTGAGATAGTATGAGGATCTGCGCATCTAGCAAGGACATATCTATATACTGCCCAGCCCCAGATCTCTCTCTATGATATAGAGCAGCTAATATAGCTACCGCAGCCATTATACCTGTGCTTATATCCGCTATAGGCACTCCAAACTTCACGGGGGGTCTCCCAGGCTCTCCTGTTATGCTCATGAGCCCGCTCATAGCTAGAGCGATCAGGTCGTACCCCGGCTTATCCCTATAAGGCCCATCCTGGCCGAAGCCTGATATGCTGCAGTATATAATCCCGGGGTTTATCCCTGATAACCTGCTATATCCAATACCAAGCCTATCAGCTGTCCCAGGACGGAAGTTCTCAATGACTATATCAGCTGTTTTCACAAGCCTGTCTATGATCTCTAAGGCGCCTAGCTTCTTAAGATCTATTGCAATACTCCTCTTATTCCTATTAACACTTATGAAATACGCTGAAACCCCATTTATGTCAGGAGGCATCCAACTCCTAGACTCATCGCCCTCCGGAGGCTCTATCTTAATAACATCCGCCCCTAGATCTCCTAGAAGCATTGTTGCAAAAGGCCCTGCCATAGCTCTCGTAAAATCCAGAACCCTTATACCTTCCAGGGGCCTTCTAACCAAATCCTGAACCCAATACCTCTTATATTAAAAAATATATATCGATTCGATCCTTCCGTATTAGCAAGGCGTAGATACTCTTAGAAATAATTACGATAACATAGCGTAGAAGATAGATCTATAGGACGAGGATGAGGCTATTACAGAACTGACGGTAAGTTTAAATATGTAAATACTTGGTCTATGCATGGAGGAGCATTATATTAGTAAGGGGATTTGCTAGGGTTTAGAAGAGAGTTAGGGAAGCTCATTAGATCTCAGTAACCTCTACACAAATTAATTAATAATGAAAGAATATAAAAAGATTTCTACTATCATGAAATAAGGGTTCAGCCCACAGACTATTTTTAACTCTAGCAGCTCCCCTTATAACCCATACCCTTAGAGGCCCTCCAGCTGTTTCGAATACCCTCTCAATTGACCCTTGTGGTGGAGGCCATAAACCCAGCTCCCTAGCAATTCGTAAGGGTATCATTAACTGAGGTGAATCGCCTTCATAGTCACTATTAACTAGAGCTATCACCTCGAGAGATCTTCCCTCCCTTGAGATCTTCAGTCTTACCCTGACAGCCATGGATAAAACCCCTTATCCACCCAACTCTTACTTTGACACCTATTATTCTCCCAACCTTCACCATAAGATCTCCTACCTAAATGTAGATTACTTAGCCATTATATATAGATAATAACGAATATAGCGTTTATATAGCAGTTCATATCTTGATATGAACAAGAGAGCAAATCCGCCCTTTAGAGCAGGAAGAATATCATCTACTCTTTTTAGCTCATTAAAGAGGGTTTAAATTGACCGTTTCTCAGCAGATGGTGGTTCATCGCCTTTCATATTTACTGATTTCAAGGCTCTCCACCATCTGCTTCTCAACGGTCTCCCCGAGCCCCCTCACCGCAGAGGCTCACCACCAGTCGCCTAGCGGATCATCACCCTACGGCTCTCGGAAACTCGGGGTCACC
>JAVVGE010000191.1:0-4000 GCA_032249255.1 Desulfurococcales archaeon
CGAGCTCTTCGAACCTCTCTATGAAGATCCCTCTGAAGCTATCCCTCAGCCTTACATGGAGAGCTAGCTTTTCAGGCTCAACAGATCTTTTCCTCTGCCTGGCTGGGAGCTTTATAAGCTCGATCACTATAGAGCCTACCTCCACAACAGGTTTTCTCTCCCACTCTTTCATGCTCTTCAAATTCTCTTCGAGCCTCGATATAAGCTCGCTGGTCAAATGGGCCCCTAGGTATAGTATCTATATGAGTGCTTAATATTTTAAAAAAGATGGCAGTTCTATGTCTCCCAGCTCAGCTGCGATGACCAGGGTTAGAAGCGCTTCTTCAGCTATCCTATGGCGTTAAAAGGGTTTGGGTTTAAGATGCTATCACCGCCCTCCCTCTCACTAGGCCTTTTCTAAGTCTCTCAAAAACCTCGTTGATCTCCTCTAGCCTGTGGATTTCTGCCTCATGTTTGTGTATTCCCCTCCGAGCCCCACTATTATAAGTTTCCCACCCCTTTTCAAGGCCTTTAACGCCTTTGAGAATGTCTCTTCCACACCTACAAAGTCTATAGCTGCATCTACACCAATCCCACCAGTGATCTTCCTCACCTCCTCTTGCACATCAGCCTTAGAAGGGTTTATTGTGTAATCAGTACCGAGGGTTTCAACTAGCTTTAGGGCTTCATCCCTTATATCCACAGCTATGATCTGTGTTCCATAAAGCTTCCTGGCTATTTGGATCGCTATGTGTCCAAGCCCCCCAACACCTATGATCATTATCACATCCCCCGGGGATGGCTCTGCCTTTTTAACAGCGTTATACGCCGTTATCCCCGCACATGCCATTGGTGCTGTTTTAACCAGATCCACATTTGTCTTGGCAAGGTATCTGGGGCTTGGGACTAAAACGTACTCGGCATAGCCTCCCGGCCTGAGTATCCCGAGGGGTTTTGTGCCTCTTACACATAAATTCTCGTTGTCTGTGCTTTCAATTCTATAGTAGATCATCACGACAGGCTAAGCATCTTCATAAGAACACTGGCAGCCACCTTTCAATTCTATAGTAGATCATCCTGATCTATGTGTGTCAAGCCTCGGGTCTCTCCCCCCTACCGTCTTTCAATTCTATAGTAGATCATCTAGGGCTTATCTCGATATCGCTAATGAGGTTAGAAGCCTTCTTTCAATTCTATAGTAGATCATCGTTACCGCTCGAGTAACCCCCTCACTAGATCGGTTACCATCTTTCAATTCTATAGTAGATCATCAATTCAGCTAGGATAGATATGTGAGATGCTCTAAGTCTATGCTTTCAATTCTATAGTAGATCATCCCTATCAGGATCAGTGTTGACAACACCAGGTTGCTAGGTCTGCCCACTTTCAATTCTATAGTAGATCATCTCCAATATGGATCCCATAGTATTGGTGCGAGCCGTTTAAACTTTCAATTCTATAGTAGATCATCTTGTCTGCTTCGTGTCTGGGCATCTCCACAAAGATCTCTCTGCTTTCAATTCTATAGTAGATCATCATATTCTATTTGGTGGATGAGAGCCCAGGGGAAATAATGATCTCTTTCAATTCTATAGTAGATCATCGCTATGTCCATAGAAACGAGTTCGGGGATAATGTGCCTATGCTTTCAATTCTATAGTAGATCATCTAGATGTTAAACTCTATGATGATACTAACGCCGAAGTATACTTTCAATTCTATAGTAGATCATCTTGCGAGTATCTTAAGTTCTCTCACTTCTTGGTTATGGCTCTTTCAATTCTATAGTAGATCATCCCAAAGCTCTTTTTCCGCTGCATTTATCATAGAGCTTAGCACCTTTCAATTCTATAGTAGATCATCCGCAGCAGAACACATAGCGCAAAGATCTTTACAAATCTTCCAACTTTCAATTCTATAGTAGATCATCAGAACCCCATTGTGAACGCTATATATGCTGGGGATGAGGCTCTTTCAATTCTATAGTAGATCATCCAGAGCACCCATGATAAGGGCATGTGAAAAGCTAGCGAAGAGCTTTCAATTCTATAGTAGATCATCAAAGGTATGAAGAGATAAGTCGTCACGTCCGTGATGGTCGTCATTTCCTTTCAATTCTATAGTAGATCATCGAAATGAATTTCACCATTTATTTGTAATGTTACCTGTGGCATCTTTCAATTCTATAGTAGATCATCTTTATCAGGCCTAATGCGTTAGGCGTGAACTGGCTAGACTTTCAATTCTATAGTAGATCATCTGATAGATTAAGTGTATTTGTGAGAACACTAGCACCTGTCTTTCAATTCTATAGTAGATCATCTATAGAAATATTGGTGGATATATGGCACAGGCTCTTAGATACTTTCAATTCTATAGTAGATCATCTCGGGGATGTCATGACCCCTCCCTATATTGGTACTGGTGATCCCTTTCAATTCTATAGTAGATCATCTTAGACACACAGAGATCTCCCTCCCCCTCGGGAGGATAACACTTTCAATTCTATAGTAGATCATCATCACCCGCCGATCCCCGGTAACACCGTTACCAAAAAACTTTCAATTCTATAGTAGATCATCCATACTCACTACTCACTGGTCTATGGTCTTATGCTTTATCTTTCAATTCTATAGTAGATCATCCCATCTCTTCGGAGGCAACGCACCTCCCTTACCGATATATCCTTTCAATTCTATAGTAGATCATCTCAGAAGCTGTTGGAGGGCAGAAAACTTGTTGTGGAGGGCAGCCTTTCAATTCTATAGTAGATCATCATAACTATATCCACCAAGCCCTTAGGACTTATACCAGAGACTCTTTCAATTCTATAGTAGATCATCAGAACAGGCCATCCATGATCTCGAAGAAACTCTCCAAAGCCTTTCAATTCTATAGTAGATCATCCAGGGAAAATAGCTACGAGCGCTACACCACTCAGAATCTATTCTTTCAATTCTATAGTAGATCATCTCATACTGGGGTGATGGTGTTAGCCCAGCCAGGAGAGGCTCTTTCAATTCTATAGTAGATCATCACTGGATAGACGCCTTCGAGAATAACGGCGCCTTTGTGGTTCTTTCAATTCTATAGTAGATCATCTCACTAAGACGTCTAGCCCAAGAGTGCTACAAGAAATGCAACTTTCAATTCTATAGTAGATCATCGGGGGTCTTGGCAGCTGTGATCCCAGCATCATTAAACGTAGTGCTTTCAATTCTATAGTAGATCATCCTGCAGCGAACACGATCGCTAATATCGCTAGCGATAAGAACTTTCAATTCTATAGTAGATCATCTTCACGGCTGTCGATGCAATATGTATTGCCGGTAGCTGGTCCCTTTCAATTCTATAGTAGATCATCGCTGCTATTCACGGATACCAAAGAAAAAGGCTAAACTTGCTTTCAATTCTATAGTAGATCATCGGTGAGGAGGTTGTGCTCAGGACTGATAAGGATATCTATGACTTTCAATTCTATAGTAGATCATCCATCTCTAAGTCTATTCACATTAACAATGCTCTGTGCTGTTAGCTTTCAATTCTATAGTAGATCATCGATTTAGCCAGCTTAACTATCACTCTGCTAACCCTCTCAATTCTTTCAATTCTATAGTAGATCATCATAAGAACTAGCTATGATATGTATAGGCTTAGGGGGAGGTTCTTTCAATTCTATAGTAGATCATCCACCTATGGGGCTAAGAGGGTTCCCAGGGAGACATCTGTGACTTTCAATTCTATAGTAGATCATCTGCATATACCGAGGCAAATAACTGCTAACGGTATCTAAATGACTTTCAATTCTATAGTAGATCATCGAGCAAGCGCCTATGCATACCAACCCCATTATATATATGCAAGACTTTCAATTCTATAGTAGATCATCTGATCCACGTGGTCTCTTTTTGATCTTGTCCAGTTCTATAGTAGATCAGATTTTTGCTCTAATTATTAATTTGTTTGGGGGGTATTTAAGCGAAGATCTAGCTTTTGATCCTTGTTTTTGATAACCGCAATG
>JAVVGE010000192.1:0-3969 GCA_032249255.1 Desulfurococcales archaeon
GCCTCAAGAAACTATTTTGGGTTTCATAAAAGTTTATAAGGGTTGTGGTTATATTTCTATGTGGAGCCCCGCAATACTGGTGGGGATAGAGACCCAAGAGGGGCTCACATACAATCCATAAGCCAGGATGCGGGGATTTCCCCACAGCAATGAGCCTGAGGAATCTATGAGGGTGGAGCTGTGGGTCGGGGTCACCCCGAGCGGGCGGAGTCCTGTGATATGGATCCCGATGAAAAGGGATCCTGAGGCCAATGAAGCCAAGGAAAGAGGGCTTGGCAAAAACCAAGCCCAATGAAACCCGAACCCCCTCCTACAAACTCAATTAGCATCGTTATCTCTTAATATAGATATCTCCAGGCAGGCATCATAAATCACTCTATCGCGGATCTGGCTCTTGTGGCGAAGATATTTCCTTTCTTTGTATAGATTTTGACATCATACTCTATCCCAGAAGCTATGGTCGTAAGCCCATCAAGCGAACACTCTATAGGTTTCCTATCACCCGGTTCTAGCTTCACCACCTCTATCTGGCAGGGAATATTTGAGACTCTTATCCCTATGATCTCGGCATCTTTAGACCCCCTGTTCTCTACATATATTTTGAGGATCCATGCTGTGCCATTATATGCTAGAGAGGTGTTTGGAAAAATATATAGGTACTCTATATCCCCTATCCTCGTGCTAAGAACTCCCATAATCCAGAGTGTAGCTGCTATCCCTATTGATATGGTAAGGGTAACAATAATCACCAAGGCATAGATATTGCTTATAGCTAGGAATTTATCATCACGGATCCCCATATAGATACCAGATTATATATAGCGTAGCTTATAAATCTGGCCCCAATATCTAGTAGCTCCACAAATCTGTTCAATAGATATATAAGGATCTCCACTAAAACTCGAATCCATAAGCATCAGCCTGTTAAAAACCTCTCCTCAAGAGTTCCAGCCTCCAAGTGTGATAACTGGGCAAGCCTCGTCCTTTAGGGCGGGGTATGTTTATATTTTTAAGCTTTCTAGATAAATATCTATGGCCGTGATGATGTGTATGTATAATGCTTTGAGGGCTTGGGGATTGATGCCTCGGATGGGCACCCTCTCAGTGTGCCCCGATGTCCCTAGGGGGGAGAACCCGAAGCGTACCCCCAACCCGATGATCTTGGGGATAGAAGCATTAATCCCCCACCAGAGGGCTAACACCGAGACCCCAGCATAGAAAAGATTATCTACTATAGAATTGAAAGGGAAGGGTGCCATTTTTAGATTAGAGATTAAGCTTAACTGAAAGTCAGATCTTCTAGGGTGGAGGGTTCATTGGAATGCTATCTTGGTAGTAGGATTCTTGATATTATCTCTGCTATAAGCGCTGCTAACACAGATCCTGTCAATAGAAGGGTTACCTTGGTTGCAAAGTCTATCCTCTTATCCAACGAATCTATCCTCTTATCTAGATCTTCTATCCTCTTACTAAGCTCTTTATAAGCACCCCTCAGCTCCGAGACCATGTTAGATAGCCCCTGGATCCTGCCCTCAAGCTCTTTAATATCTTTTCTAGTCGCATCCCCGAGGGCCTTGATATCATTTTCAAGGACCTTGATATCGTCTTTAGTAGCTACTTCCCTCAGGACAGCGTTTATGATAGCCAGCCTTATATCAGGCTCCATGACAATGAGCTCTGCAAGCCTCTTCCTAGCCCTCAGATCCCTCTCAAAAAGATCGACAATCTGATCAGCAGTCAACGAGGACAATTAAAACACCTAATAGAAATAATCCTCAACACAATAAATATACACCTAAAGTTAGGGAATATAGTGCATCACTGACCTCCTCTCCCGCCTTCAGGTCGTTATCTTGATCGTCATCCCTTTCAGGCGGATCATCGTTCCCCCATCTATTCGGAGATACATCTGTCATCTGGGGGGCAGTCGAGGTGGCCAGAGCTCCCCCCAGGAGCCTATCATCTCGAGCTCCAGGCTCCAAAAACAACATAACTAGAAAGCTAATAAACATTAAAAGGCGAGGCTCTCAGGTTGTAACCTATCTAAAACATGGCTAATATATAATGCATCGATAGAGTATAGGAGAAATAGGATTAAGGATCCGAAGTCCTAATGACCACAGAGATGTTATGACCTGTGGATCAGAAGAAGACAGCGAAGATCTAAGCAAAAGAGCGTCAACAATTATCGATGATATTAAATAGCGACAAGCCTCGCCTCTTCAGAGCGGGTTTTTAAGGCTTCCACTCCCTATTCCCTATATTCTAGGGGACTGGGCCTTTGGCGGGCAAAAGTGTTGGTAGAATGTCCAGCGGGGGAATCCCCAAGACGTGCCCGCCAGAGACCCTGGCTCTCTGAGAGGCATTCAAAAACTGATCGGGAAGAGGAAGAAGAGTAAACGGAGAGTAAATCAGACTGAAGCTATTTTCATATAGGTTGATGAGGAGACATTATTGATATTGACTATCGACTTGGCATGTGCTAGACTATGGAACGAGCTTAACTATGATAAGAGGCAGGCATTCTTCAGGAACGAGCTATGCCCGAGAAAAAGAATGAGATCAACATGAAAACTATCACATAATAGAGAAGTGCTAGGTGTTAATGCTGGCCATGTTAATAATAAGAATGAGGAGGCTTGGAACCCATTCTTTAAGCTACTGGATCTAAGGAAGTGAGGAAAACCACCTCTCTTCATTAAGAAGCTATCTCCACCAGGCTATTGAAAGGATAGGGATACTGGTGAGAAAAGGATACATATATTGATCAGAAACGATAGATATCATGTTAAGCCTATCAGCGAGAACGAGGGATACCTTATCCTCGAGGACTTCGATCTTAAAATAAAGTATGTTGGCATGATTAGGTGGGAGGGTAAGCAGGGCAGGCTTGAAATAGCGTATGAAGCTGGTAGATGGTTTACACACCCACCAATAGAGGTAAGTGTTGAGATGCCAAAATCCAAGAGGAGGGGCTATGTAAAGCCTAATTATAGAGGTAAAGGGGTAGGAATATAAACCCCAGATCTATCAAGCAAAGAGGTCCCATTGGTGATAAAGAGGCTTTCATAGACATAGATCTGAATAACCTATTAGCAGTGGTAACTACAGACGGCTCCGCGTTACTCGTTAAAGGTGGATCTATCAAGTCTGAGTATTACTGGTGGAAAAGATAGATATCAGCTTAATAGACTGATAGGCTGATATCTATCTTTTCCACCAGTAAGTCTATTAGGGATATGCTGAGGAGATTAGGATATCAACATGGATCTATTATTATGGGAAGTATCTTGAGGCTATTTATAGGAGGGTGAGAGGTCAAGGCATCTCTATATAACAGCTATACAGCTATTAGGTTTCTAGCAGATGAGCTGTATTACAGGGGCGTTAGGAAGCTATATAGGATCCGTATATGCTCTCACAGAATAATGGTAATGAGTATAATACTAACATATGGTGGTTTAGGAAGATAGTACTGTGGATCGTTGATATATTCAGAGAATACGGCATAGACGTGGAGATTGTTCCTGAGGAATATACTAGCCAGGTACGCTCAGCGTGCAGGGCAAGGCATAGGAATGGAAGGATATATAGAGGGCTATATGAATGCAAGAAGACGGGAAGAAGATCAAAAGATATTAATGCAGCACTAAACATAGCCCATAAGCTGGGCCACAGGATAAGGATAACAAGGAAGATCGAGAGCTACTTGGTAACACATAATGGAGTAAGATCATTAAACTCTCTCCAGGGGCTAACACCCGAGACCCCAGCATAGAAACCCCGCCCTTAAGGGTAGGGAGAAGGTTATTTATGCGGGTTAGTGTTTATAGGTTGACATGGTTTTGTTTTTATTATGGAGTAGGCTATGTGGAGGAGCGAGATCCCGAGGAGTATCTATGCCAGGCTATATGCTGGTTGGAGGAGGGTTAGGAGGGAGGTAGATATAATAGACTCCATCCTTAGGAG
>JAVVGE010000193.1:0-3925 GCA_032249255.1 Desulfurococcales archaeon
ACTCATCGAAGATCTCTTCAGCATATTGTCTAGCCCTGTTCCTCCTTAGAGAGGATATCCTTTCAACAGCATCCTGGCATAAGCCATGTATGTAGTGGGATGGGATATTTGGATAGACCTTCCTTAACTCTCGATACTTCCCATTCTTAAGCCTATAGTAATTCTCAATAATATTCCTAGATGCGTGGGGAAGCACATCTCCAAGCATCCTGCTATATGTTCACGATCTCTTCCAATGCCCGAACTCTCTATCTCCTGGCTTAACAAACCACATCCGCTTCTTATCCCTCTTTTTCTTTCCCCTAGCCATTATCCCTAGACTCTCTTTGTTCTAAACATCTACTCCAACCATCAATTAATAATGAAATAATATAGAAAGATTTCTACTATCATGAAAAAGATTCACTCCCTTTGGCTTTACTTTGGCTATCTGCACCCCGTGTTTCTCAGCCTGCCAATCGTTCCACTTCCCTATTCTCTTGTAGCCCATTATGATGAGTTTTCCTATGATCTATGGGCAGATCCCTAAGCGATTCTATGAGTCTCTTGAGATCTTCTCTAGCAACTGCGTATCAAAGCCTCTTAGCAAGTCTCACTATCTTCAGTGATGTCTTCCTAGCCTAATCCTCCAATATATTTTTAGCCTTTCCATGATAGAATCTTATTCTCCCCAGAATCTCTCTTCTCCTCCACCAAGCAGGATATCTGGTGATGAGTATTTCTTCTGGAGATTCTCCGCAAGACCTTATACTTATGAGTCATATCAACCCCGGTGTCTTTCTCATCATTAATTATGTAATTGCCATACACTATCTTCCTCTCATTAACATCAACAGCTATAACATCCCCGGGCTGGTAAGGCTCTGCTTAGGCACCCTCTTGGATATCCACAGCATCATCTTACCCTCTCTATAGACTAGCCTTGCCTCCCCATTCTCGTAATCATCGTATTTCCTATCCCAGCCAATTATACTAAGCCTTATCCCACCTATGATCTCTACATATCCGTCTTTGATCCAATAGCTTAATCCTGGGTATAACAACATGCCAAGCTTCTTTACCCTCGGTCTCATCCCCTTCTTAGGATTATTCTTCCAGGCATTGGCATTCGTAAAGGCGCCTTTATAGCAGTCAATAGCAAGTCTAGGTGGAAGTCCAAACCATTGTTTGGGTTCCCTATATAGAGTATTGTGAACCTCCCCAATGCTTCTTAGATCCAGTCTCAAGATCTTGCTTATAGCGTGGTTAAGGGCTGTACTGTATCTTCTGAGGAGCTCTATAGCCCCTGGCTCGGGACTAACTCCCATGCCGATCGAGATGGTTAGCACCCCCTCAACGCCAGAGGCCATAGAACCTCTCCAAAAACAAATACCTGGAGAGCTAATAAAAACCATCCCCGCCTTAAAAGGCGAGACTTTCAGTTGTAACGAGGTTTCGGAAACTTTTTTGTTTTTATGGTTGTTGTTAGTTTTTAAGTTTCTGTTAATGATTATTTTAGATGATAAGGTAATACCCTAATATGTTTTACATGTGGATATCCTTGGTATGTGATTATGTTTAGAGCTCTCGAGGTCGGAGCCCTTTATGAGGGCTATGCCCAGAAGGGCTTCGGGGTTTCAGGCATAGCCCTAGATGAGGGCACAGTGTCCCTGAGCTCGACAGTCCTTTCGAGAAGCCTCCAAGGGCATATAGCCCAGGAGATTGAGTGGGGGCCTTAGATGGCTGCAAGGTTGCTATTGCATCCCTTTGGAGGAGAAAGCACAACAATCTCAAAACAAAAGAAAATCAGCAATGATCAACAACCGTCGAGGGACTAGAGGGCTTTTGGCTGTAAGACATAGAAATGGAAGAACATATTAAAGATCAGAAAGAAAATCAACTAACAATAATGATATAAATGCAGCTCTGGATTCGCATAAGAACCGGCTATAGGATAAGGTAGCCGAAAATATAGTGTGCCATACTATAATAGCTAAAAACATGTATGTTAATTATGGTGTTGGGGAGAGATGAGTATATGTCTCGTAGAGAGCCTGCGGTTCCGAGGGGCTTCAGAGACTTCGAGCCTCAGGAGATGATCCTGAGGAAGGAGGTTATAGCGAAGATAGAGAGTGTTTTCCGAAGATATGGTTTCGATCCCATAGACACTCCTGCTATCGAGCTTTTCGAAGTCTTAGCTGGCAAGTATGGAGAGGAGGCTGAGAGTAAGCTTATGTGGAGGTTCAGAGATCCGTGGGGTGATAGGGAGTACGCACTGAGATACGATCTCACAGTACCCCTAGCCAGATTCTTTGCTATGCATAGAAACGTTCCTCTCCCTTTTAAAAGATACCACATAGCCCCTGTCTGGAGGCATGAGGAGCCCCAGAGGGGTAGGTATAGGGAGTTCTATCAATGTGATGCCGATATAGTGGGCTCCCCATATCCGGAGGCTGATGCAGAGATTCTCATGCTTGCTAAGGACATCTATAGGGAGCTAGGTATGGAGGGGGTCAAGATCTTAATCAATGATCGGAGGATTCTTAGAGGGGTCTTTGAAAAAGAGCTGGGGATCAGCGATCCGGTGAAGGTTTATAGAGCTATAGATAAGCTGGATAAGATAGGTGTTGAAGGCGTTAAGAAGGAGCTGAGAAGCCTCGGGATTAGCGAGGATATTATAGGGAAGATAGAGAGCATAATATCCCTCAGAGCACCCTTAGAGGAGGCCGTAAGAGATCTCCAGATCAGATATAGCTCCAATCAACACATCATTGAGGGTACAAAGCATTTAGAAGAGATATCGACAATCGTGAGATCTAGAGACATAGTCTTCGATATGTCCTTGGTAAGGGGGCTAGACTACTACACAGGACCCATATTCGAGGCTGTGGTTGAAGGCATAAAGATCGGCTCAATTGGCGGAGGAGGTAGATATGATAACTTGATAGAGATGTTTACAGGCGATAGAGTACCTGCAACGGGTTTCTCAATAGGTCTTGACAGGGTAATAGAGGCCGGGATAGAGCTAGGGATCTTCAACATATCTAGGAAAACATATACAGATGTATATGTAGTGATAATGGAAAGGGAGAAAGAGATATTCGGCTATGCACTCAACATTGTGAGAGAGCTTAGAAGCAATGGAATAAACACTTCATGGGACCTGATGAGGAGATCACATCAAAAGCAGAGGGAATATGGAAGGAAGCTCTCAGTACCAATAATACTATATATAGGAAAGGCCGAGGTTGAGAGTGAAAGCATAACAGCGTACCTCGTTACGAGGGGTGAGAGACTCGAGGTTAAAAAGGAGACGCTGGTTAAAACCATTAAGGAGATGCTGCGAGCATAGCCCTTAACCTGGCTAGCCTGGTTATAAGTCTGGGCTGAACCCTTTTTCATGATAGTAGGAATGCTTTTATATTATTTCATTATTAATTAATGGTTGGAGTGGAGGTTTAGGAACAAAGAGAGTCTAAGGTTAATGGCTAGGGGAAAGAAAAAGAGCGATGAGAAGTGGATGTGGGTTATTAAGCCGGGCGACAGGATCTTTGTTAGTAGGACTGCTGTTATACCCTCAAAGCAATTATCTAAGAGAGAATTCAGGGCATTAGAAGAGATCGTGAACATATAGCAGGATGCTTGGAGATGTGCTACCCCACGCATCTAGGAATATTATTGAGAATTACTATAGGCTTAAGAATGGGAGGTATCGAGAGCTAAGGAAAAGGAGGAACAGGGCTAGGCAATACTCTAGAGAGATCTTCGACGAGATCGTTAAGTACTTAAACCTAAGGGAAAAGGGATCTTAGGGGTAGGAGGATCAGGAGACATCTCTGGAGGAGATCTTGGGAGATCGCTCGGCACCTGATTAAACTTGAGATGATGGGTGGCATACTAGTGCCTAGGATCAATAGTGTTAGTCTATGGCTAGTTGATGATCATG
>JAVVGE010000194.1:0-3920 GCA_032249255.1 Desulfurococcales archaeon
TCACATGCCCGAGCCTTTGCACCTCTAGTTTGGACTGTATCCTTTTCATGGTAGTGGGAATGCTTTTATATTCGTTTGTTCTCCAGCTTAAGCTTATGAGCGTCTAATCCATAATTGTTTTTATGATTAGGTGATATCTCTGCTAGATCTTGGGATACCTCGGGAAGCGATGACCTTTGGAGCACCTGAGACCGAGGCTCTAGATGGGGCTCTGCCCTAATAGAGCCTCAGGATCTAGGATAGATGGGAGCCCCTTTCCGCGGGCTCAACAGCCACCATGAACCCATAGAGATCCCAAGATCTCTTTGGGGGGTGGAAGTCCCTCGATGGCCACAGAGCTAGAAACCCTGTGGATCAATAAGCAAAGTAATCCCATACAAAGGAATATCAGCGATAATCAACAACCATCGGGGGACAAGCAGTCATATATAGTAGAATATAGATTTTGCTCTCAGATACTCGATATCTCTACTGAGTTCCTCTAAAGACTTCGATAGATCTCAACCAGATCTTTTTTTAAGACAAGAAGCCCGTGAAGAGACTCTAGATGGATCAGTTATTTTATTATCTATAGCCACAAATCCATAGTAATAACCATATAAATTAGGAAAACCCTCACAGAGAAACTTCCTATGATTCCTCTACCCATAAAAGATCTAATTTTATAGCTAATAGGCTGAGGTGAAATCCCAGCGTAGCTGGAAAGCTTCCTTACCGACGATCTACCATCCTTTAGAAGCCCTATCAAGATCTTCTTACCAACGATATCATTCGCCATGCCTCACTATATCCTTACGAGATAATCCACTACATCTTAATAAATACTTAACACTATCTACTCTCTTAGCCGCTCGTCCTCCTCTTCCAAGGTCTCTTTGAAGTTTATGACCCTTCGCGCCTTGAAGGGCGAGGCTTGTCCTCTATTTAATGTCATGTGCTCTAAGTATTGGTCTTACTATGGATCAGATGATCTTTTATAAGCCTAATACGGGATCACATATATGTATTTAACAGAAGGTTAGAAATTGGTAGCCGGGCGGGGATTCGAACCCCGGTCACGGGGGTTCTCCCGCCCGCGCCGCCCCTACTACTTCTAAATTATAAGGGGTTAATATCTATTCATATGCTGGGATCACCTATTTTAGTTGGCTACATCTTATTATAATGGAATATCACCCGGTCTCAATAGATTGAGAAGGTTTATATGTCTAGGGATTCTCTTTCTTAATCCTTCTAGATATCCCTTCTCCTCAGCTATTTTATATATGTATGTTGAAAATGCTGGGGCTCCTGTGGCTCCTGGCGAGTTATAGTTGGCTATGTGTATGCTTCTTTTACCTAGAAGGATTATGGGATCCGGTACCAACCCCTTTGAATCTATAGCCTGGCTCCTTATCCCACCTGGGATCTTCTCAATAAGCATAGATGGTTTGAGCCTCGGTATAAACCTCGTCACCCTATTAGCCATGGCCTTTTTCGATATACTGCTTCTCCACTCACTCATTGCTAGTGAGAGGAACTCGCTGTTATATATGAGCTTGATCTTTGGTGTGAGGGGTTTTCCAAGTAGAAAGCTTGCAACGTCTTTGGGGCTGGATGCCAGTCCTCTATATGCATAGGGTCCTAGAACTGGTACAGCGTTGGGACCTACATCGCTTTGCCAATTATGCCTTACTATATAGTGGGGGTCTAGAAATGGGAAGCCCCTATGCCTTGGAACACTATATATGTTCCTCCTGATTCTGAGCCCTGATGAGGGGTCTACCCGCCAGTAGTCTCCTCTGAAGTATAGTACTGAGTATTGCTTACCTAGCTCTAGCTGCTTTGCTAGCTTGAGGGATTCGCCTCCTGCAGCGTTGATCAGGAGTTTTCCGTATATCCTAATAGGTTTTCCCCTTTCAAGGGCTGTGAGAGCTACGCCATCCTCCTCAGAGATCCTGGTTACCTTGGCTCCACCTATGAATATAGAGCCGTTGGAGATGCTCAGCTCTAGAAGCTTCCTAGTATATGTCCCATAGTCTACTGAGGCCTCGCTACGGATCAAAAGGGCGCCTCTGCATCTAACCTCAGGCTCTAATCTAGAGACTTCTGAGGAGTCTAAGAGCTCCATCTCGCCTCTCTCCATCCCGTTTTCTTCGCCCCACTTGAGATATTTATCCAGCTCTTCAAGATCTTTGTCCTCGATCGCGACCTTCAGCGTTCCGACCTGGTTCCACGGGAGACCATAGATCTTTGAAAAGGATTTCCAGAATACATATGAAGCATTAGAGGCCCATGCTGAAAGCCTCCTCCTCCCTGGATCCAGGTGAAAGGGCCTGTGTATAACCCCTGTATTTCTGCCACTAGCATGTCTAGCAGGCTCCTCCTCTCTATCAACGACCGCTATACGGGCATCTAGATACTCAGATAGCAGAAAAGCCGTTGATGCGCCGAGCACCCCAGCACCAATTACCACTATATCGAAGAATTTCTCTCCCATGCCGAGCCCATAAAGATAGTAGCGGAGGTTCGAATATATAGATTTCAATTAATATTTAAAAGTAGAGAGATAGGTTGAGAATAGCAATATGGGCCGGCGCAATAGTGGGGGGTAGAGAGCCCGAGATATGGCATAGAAAAACTATATATATAGAGGAAGGGATTATAGAGGGAATATATAACGGCTACGCGACCTTCCAGGGAATAGATATCGTCATAGATCTTAGACAAGGCATAGCTCTTCCCACACTAGTAAATCTCCATACCCACGCAGCAGACTCAGGATTTATGGAGCTCGCATCCGATCTAGATATAGATAGCATAGTTGGGGAGCCCTATGGTGCGAAATATATTGCTCTGAGGGCTAGAAAAAGCGAGATCCCTATATATATATCTAGATTCCTTGAGATGCAGAGAGAAGCAGGCATAGGATTTGTAGCTGATTTCAGGGAAGGTGGTGAGGAGGGGATCTCATATGGAATAGAGGGTAGCAGTGGTTTCGAGGGAATATATATACCCATGGCCATGCCCCTAAACATAGACTCTGAATCCCTAGAGAAAGAGGTAGAAGGTTTACTGAGAATATCGAGGTGGATAGGGATCTCTTCACCACACTATTACGGGGAGAACAAGCTAAGGATTCTGGATAGTGCTGTGAGGAGATTAGGAGGCTTCATAGCCTCTCACGTTGCAGAGACAGAGGAAACAAGATCCGAGGGTGATTATGAGATAATAAGAAATCTCGAGAGACTGAGACTGGTGGTGCACGGCGTCTACCTGGGAGAGGAGGAACTTCATGAGCTCTCATCTAAGGGGGTGGGGCTGGCCTTATGTCCTCGAAGCAATATGTGGTTCTCAAGACCGCCTAATATTAGGGCAGCTATTGATTCGGGGATCAAAATAGGCATTGGAAGCGATAATGGGGGGTGGGTAAAACCTGATCTATGGCGGGATTTAGAGGTACTACTATTCATAGCTAGGCAACAGGGTCTGGATATAGATCCCCTGAGGATTGTGAGGATGGCCACGATAGAGGGAGCAGAGATCCTTGGCTACAGGAACTACATAGAAGAAGGTGTTGAGGCCAATATAGTGGGTATAAGATCTCCATGGGTAGATCTCGGATATATAGCGAATACCGCATATGCTATTGTAAAAAGGGGAGGCCCTGAGAGTGTTAGACTGGTCATTATGAGGGGTAGACTTGCAAAGATTGACAGAGATGTAGTGTACAGGCAGAGCTGACCCCTCCTCGCCCTGAAAGGGCGAGGCTTTCAGTTGTAAAAATATTATATATTATGAATCGCGTTACTAAGGGGGATTCGGGTTTCATTGGGCTTGGTTTTTGCCAAGCCCTCTTCCCTTGGCTTCACGACCCTCAGGACCTCTTTTCATCGGGATCCATATCACTGGGCTCCTCCCGCTCGGGGTGACCCCGACCC
>JAVVGE010000195.1:0-3873 GCA_032249255.1 Desulfurococcales archaeon
GACACCGGAATAGGCTCTTCAGAAGCTATTGGACACTTCCAATCTTATTATATATATCTTATTATAAGCAGATGATATGTAGGCGCTAATCTAGCAATCATAGAGCTTCGTTTAACAACGTTTAATTATGAAACTTCTCAAGACCCTGAGTCTTTCCAACTTTAAACTATTTAGAGGCCTAGTAAAGGTAAATCCCCTATCTATATGGATCTTATGGGAAACTTGGTTCTATTGTGGACTATTAATATTACTACGCATAAATCTATATAAAACCCTAATTATTAGCGGTAAGGGTTGTTTATTGAGCGAGGTTCTAAGCTTTGTATTAAATTGTTAACTGTTGTTGCAGCTTCCTTGATCTCGTTTCTTTGTGTTTAATTATAGTAAAGGCTTTATATTACTGCTTTGGGCTCCTTACTCTCTAGGATAGCGATTAATCTCAATACTATTTGATTCTTTATTCCATGCAATCTTTTATAGGTTTTCACTAATTCTAGAGCCTCCTTTATGGCATCACTTAGTATCCACCTTGCCCTCCTCATTATAAATCCCCCAAAGAACCTAGGAATATTGTTTGGATTCGGTTTCAGAGTGGCTGATTCGAAATCGATTATTCTCACCATGTTTGGTATACCATGCTGGAGGATCATGTGTTTCCTTGGATCGCCTATCTCTAGGTGATCAATGCCCAGGGTGTCTAGTTTATATAGAGCCTTCAAAGTGCTCGTGATAGCTCTTCTAATATATAGTTCCCCAATAATTCCTCTTCTATATAGTTCTAGAGCCTTGCCGATGCTGATCCCCGATATATATTCCATTAGTATGTAGTCATCACCATAGCTATATACTCTTGGAGCTATTTCGCTTCCCATGAGGAGTTTGAGAATATAGCCCTCAATAGCCAGGGTATCTCTCTTAGACATGGCTTTTCTAATCTTCAGAGCAGCTATAGATCCGTCGGTTCTATATGCAAGGAAAACTCTTGACGAGAATCCCCTACCAACCTCCACGAATCTGTTTTGCGCTGACATAGCTATCTTAAACCCGCTTCTGTCTATGTAGCGCAATATCGATCTGCATGTATTTACAAGATCTTCGGTGCATATCATTGATTCAAGCGAATCTTCGGACACTCTAAACAACAACCTCTACATATTGATCTAGAAGTGAGATATTTAGAAACATAGAGCTTATAGTTTAGAGACCATTTGATCGCCCATCGCATATATTCTATCCTCACCCCGCACCTTAAGAAGAGGGCATCTAAACAGATCAAGCTGATAAGTACCTGACTAGGAATATATATCCAGAAACCAGGATTAGATAAATTAGTAGCTGAGGCAGGTGGGTATTATGGGAGACATCGTTGATAAGATAGATGGTAGGTTACTATATTACGATCGAAGCCTAGAGAGGTGCAGAGGCTATATACTATCAACCTCGAAACAAACAAAACCCCTTAAATGCCTAAGATGCGGAACCGTATTTGCATATCCAGGTGAAGGGACCTCGATCGAATGCCCATCTTGTTACGGCAACCAGGTTTTTGAAGCATCTCAACAGGACGTCTCGAACTATGCTGAGAAGTATTGCTGGAGCCTATATGGGAAATACATATCCTATCTGAGAACAATAAGACACATAGCCGAAAAGATCTGTGGGAAGAGGCTGAGCTGCGAGTTCAAAGAAACCGTGGATTATCTGGAGATACACATAGCTAAATATGTTAAGTTCATTAGGCTAGCGATTGAGGCCTCTAGGGGAGCTATAAGGGCTGAAGCGACAGGGGTTAACTACGAAATGCTGGATCTCATAAATGCTATATCCAGGGCTTCTCTAGAAAAGAAAGAGATCCTCTTGGAGGGTGGGATCACATACATATATTACTTAACAACATATGATAGCACAGAGGTAGGGCACGAAACCCTTATAAGAGAAGGGTTTCTAGATCTCAACTATTATAGGAAATACCTAAACGCTCAGGGATATGAGATATATGGATCTCCAGGCTCCATCGCAAAGATCCTCGATATAAAGAGGGGAACAATAGTTACTGCCGATCAATAAAATAGTGACTATGTAAAGGAGCAGGCCTAGCCCTTTAGGGTGGGAGGGGCGTCATGACAGCGGCTCATGCTATCTGCCTCGTAGAATGCTAACATATATTTGAGAGTGGATATAATTGAAATGAGGTTATGAGGATTAAAAGGGGATAATATATTTATTTAGAAGGCTATATATAGCGTTCCTTAATTCAACATCTACTCTGGAGATGTTATTGGGAGGATTGCTGGTGGTTCTTGAGGGGCTTGATGGTGCTGGGAAGACGACCGTGGCTCTGGAAATAGTTAACATGCTAATTAGCATGGGCTATAGGGCTTTATATACTTATGAGCCTTTTGACAGCCCATTTGCTCAAGCACTTTCCAAGGTTAAGTCTGAGCTTTCTCTAAGCCCTCTGCTAGATGCCCTAGCTATGACATGTGACAGAGCCTACCATGTTGAGACCATAGTGATCCCGCATTTAGAGAGAGGGTATATAGTTGTTATGGATAGATACTTCTATAGCACCATAGCATATCAAGGGGCTATGGGTGTCGACATCGAGTGGCTCAGAATCCTAAACAGCGTCTTCGTGAAACCTGATCTAGCGATATATCTCGATATAGAGCCTGAAGAAGGTCTAAAAAGATCTAGTGCTAGAAAATGGGCCTTCTACGAAAAACCAGAGATCCTCAGAAAAGCAAGAGAAATATACCTCGAAATGGTGAAAAGAGGCGAGCTGATTCTGGTGAACTCTATGAGGCCCAAGGAAGAGGTTATAGAGGATGTATGGAGGCACGTAGAGAGGCTCTTACCCAGAAAACTGTGACCTTCACCTCACCTAGAGGAGAAAGTTGCCCCTTAAATAGGACTTAATTCTAAAAGGATCGGTAAAAGATCTTTTTAACCTAATCAATATCTTCTCACACTGAAGAGTATGACGTGTCTTTTTATTTAATGTCAGAACAGAATATTACCAAGTATTTTTCAGAGAGATTTTGAGATATTGCTGTGATGCAAAGGGCGTTGAGCCCTGCAAATGCCCAGGATCCTATAAATAAGCAAGAATAGATCGGGAGTACAGAGATCTTCTTTAAATTTAAAAGAACGGAATGTCGTTAATATCTTGATGAACTGTATCTTTTTATGTTAATAGAAATGTTTTTATATTCATCTATGTTTGGCTAGCTCTGATGAAGCTTATAAACAATTTTTTCCATATGTTAGTGGGCTCTGGATACGTGAGGGTTTATGGTTGAGAGATAGCGATATTGATCTAACAGATGTCTTGAGATGTTTGGAAGACATCGACTTCTGAAGTAGGTATCCAATGCTCAGAAAGATCGCGAGCAGAAAAGGCTTTCGAGATCCTAGCCTCCTTCTAGACAAGTGGGTGAGTTTTTAGTGTTATAAATATTGGTTAGCGAGCTTTTTTAAAATTTCTTCCTGGGTTCCTCTAGCATTATTTCATCGAGTCCATTCCATTTCTGAATATCTCTACTCCTAGTTTCTAGCTTAATAGTTGAGAGACTAGGAGTATTACCAGATCTTTTACAACTGAAAGCCTCGCTATTCAGGGAGGGGAGGGGGTCGGTCTTTTGCTAACACTACTTAAGTACTATCTAGCCCTTCTATATCTCTTTAAAGGTTCTAAATATGTTCTAGATTGCTCCTATCTCTTTTTAAATTTGCTTCTGTTAAGAGAATCAGCCCTTTTAATGATGATAGCTACGTTGAATCTGATGACCCTTCAAAATCTCTTAATACTCCTCTCTAGCCTCTATCCTTGATCTCTTTAATTATAAACAATCTCTTTGAGACAGCTATATT
>JAVVGE010000196.1:0-3861 GCA_032249255.1 Desulfurococcales archaeon
TCTTAACCCTATTTCTATTCCTCGCCTCATACTTTTAATTCTTACCCCCTACAGTACAATAGCCTTTTCTCTCTTGCACATGATCTCTATGCTCTGAGGAGCCCTTAGATCACACGTATAAAGCCCGTGCTCGGCTCATAACAATAAGGATCTTCTCGTTGTTATCCTACTCAATACTCCTAACCTAGATCGCCTCGAAACTCTTAAATAGTATTATACCCCATCCTTAAGGATAACCTCTCCAATATTCCAGCCTCTAACCTGCTATTCAAATATGCTCCTCTCCACAATATGGAGAGATATTTACTCAGCTGCAATGTTATTGTTATATAGAAATTTTGAAAACCTCTCCCTCTGAGATGAGGATGGATCTTTGCTTTTTAACTCTTTGTCGATGCTCTTTGGACGAAGGACAGGAGCCACTCAGAAGGCCTATGGAGCTTTATCCTTTATCCCAGGATAATGCCTAAGGGCAAGGCGGGGTACGAAGCAGGAAGCTCTAAGGGGGAGGCCCATTCTAATAATTTTGGCATCATAACCTTTTATCTTCATGAGGGTGTGATCCTGTATTTGGCGAATCTCCTGATTTATTTTTTGCTTGATTTTCCTAGCTTTTTCCCTTCAGATGCCTTTTCCTCTGAGATTCATTGATGAGTATGCTGTCCCTGTAACAGCGTCAGCCTAGTGGATGGCATATGGGCGTTCCTTTAGAAGCTCATCTCTGAAGAGCTTCTTAAAATTCCTATGAAATTATATAAACAGATTACCTCGTTCTTCAGGGCGAGGGGTCGGAGTATAACACTCCTGATCCTGATGATAGCTATGTTGATCTTAAGAGGCTGATGCAATAAGGCCTGGCAGGATCGCTGATCTATCTAAGATCTTAGCGTGGGAAACATAGATACGAAAAGATCGTTAAGCTTCGATTCTTTACTAACGAGCAGCATATATGACTTTAAAGGCCTATAAATTCAACAGCTAATTTATAACATTCTCAAGCTCGAAGGTTTCTGTAACGAAACAGAGATCCTGGAAGGATCTTGAGTGCTGAAGCTTTTGTTTTCATAGTCAGTAAGATCGATAGCTTCTCGTTTACGTGGAGAATGATCCATGAACATAGGCATTAAAGCCGATCTTTTTATTTATTATTTTTAGTGCATTTTATAGGGGATATATATGTCCGAGGAGGAGAGATATATAGATGCTGTTGTTGAGAGCATCAAGAAGATAGATAAGTATTTAATTGCCAGGTTAAGACCTCTTGAGGAGTTTAGATACAGCCCCGGCAATTCCATCGATATATATCTAGATCCAAGCTATTGTGGAGATAAGAAGTGCTTCAGAGTATTTTCTCTGGCATCATCCCCTACAGAGGATCTACTTATGATCGCAACAATACATAGAGGCTCTAGGTTTAAGAAAGCCTTGGAGATGATGAGAGGAGGTGTTGTGAAAATAACAGGGCCCTGGAGCAAGCACTTCGCTCTCAGAGAGAATGTTGGGAGCCTTCTCTTCATACCATGTGGTATTGGGATCACCGCTATTAGATCTATGCTAAAATATATCCACGACAAATGCCTCACAACACCAGCAAAGCTGGTATACATAGATAGCGAGGGATCATTCTTATTTAGAGAAGAAATAGAAGAGCTTGCCAGCAGAAAACCCAATATAAAGGCTTCTTTCATAACCAAAATACCAGAACCCGAGGAGATCAGGGCAGAGATCAATAGGCTTGGAGATCCATTCATATATGTCTCAGGACCCCCAGAAGATACAAAACAAATCATTAATACCCTCAGGGCAGCAGGCGTTAAGCTAAAAGGCTCACTAGCATTGGAGGCATATGAAGGCTATGAAGAGGAACCAACCTAACGAAACAAAATATATTCCACGCCCTGATCTATGACCCCTCACAGCTCTGGAAGACGAGACCCGCAAAATTTTTACCTCAAACATTCTCTCTAATATCCTCTCTAATGCCTCTTCATTTACAACTACTGCGGCGGTATTTAAGTCCAACCTTTTCGATAACTGCTTGTCCCTCGATGGTTGTTGATTATCGCTGATGTTTTGGATTGCCTTGCTTCTTGATCCACAGGGATGTAATAATATCCCTGTGGCATCGGGGGACCTCCACCTCCCCCAAAGAGATCTTGGGATCTCTATGGGCTCGCTGGTGGCTGTTGAGCCCAGAGGAAAGGGGCTCCCATCTATGCTTGGATCCCCGAAGCCCTTCTGGGCATAGCCCTCATCCAGGGCTTCGGTCTCGGGTGCTCTGAGCATCATAGCATCCCAAGGTATCCCAAGATCTAGCAGAGATATCGCCTCATCATCAAAATGATTATAGGTTGAATACTTATAAACCTAAGCTGGAGAACAAACGAATATAAAAGCATCCCCACTACCATGAAAAAGGATACAGCCCCATAGATCTCGGAAGCCCCAAGTCGCTAAATAGATGATGTTTCTAGAGGTTTTATAAGCTTATCCACTAAAGGGATATTAACAACTGAAAGCCTCGCTCTTTAGGGTGGGGATGGTTTTAATAGCTCTCAAGATATTTGTTTTTGGAGGGGCTCTATGGCCTCTGGCGGTGAGGGGTTGCTAACCCTTTCAATTGGAATGAGGGTTAGTCCCGAGCCAGGGGCTATAGAGCTCCTCAAGAGATATAATGTAGCTCTCAACTACGCTATGAACAGGATTCTGAGCCTAGATCTGAGGAGCATTGAGAGTGTTCATAATGCTCTATATAGAGAGCTGAGGGAATGGTTCGACCTCCCATCAAGGGTTGCTATTGACTGCTATAGGGATGCCCTTACAAATGCCAATGCCTGGAGGAACAATCCTAAGAAGGAGAGAAAGCCTAGGGTTAGGAAGCTAAGCATGTGGCTGTATCCAGGGCAGAGCTACTGGATCAGAGACGGCTACGTAGAAATTGCAGGAGGGATAAGGCTTAAGATCATCGGCTGGGATAGGAGATATGATGGCTATGAGAATGGAGAGGCAAGGCTAGTCTATAGAGATAATAAGATGATTCTGTGGATATCTAAGAAGGTGCCTAAGTTAAAGCCTTACCAGCCTAGGGATGCTATAGCTGTGGATATCAATGAGAAGAAGATCGTGTATGGAGATGATAAGATAAACAAGGAGAGGGACACCGAGATCGATGAAGCCCATAGATGGAAGAAGCTTGCAGAGGATCTCCAGAAGAAATACTCATCAACTAAATATCTAGCATGGAGGAGGAGAAGAGGGATCCTAAATAGAATAAGATCCTATCATAGGAAGGCTAGGAATATATTGGAGGACTGGGCTAGGAAAACATCGCTGAGGATCGTGGGGCTAGCTTTAAGGCTTCAATACGCAGTAGCTAGAGAGGATCTAACTGGGCTGATAAATTCTCTGAGGAAGATAAAGAACAAGGATCACAGAACAAAGCTCATAATAATGGGCTATAAAAGACTGGGGAAGTGGATTGATTGGAATGCTAAGAAACAGGGGGTTCCGCTAGCCATTGTAAATCCAAATGGGACATCGTCTAAGTGTCCTAAATGTGATTCCAAGGGATTAAAAGAGGTTGATTATAGAAGGCTTAGATGCTCAAGATGTGGCTTTGAAGAGGATAGGGATGTCATCGGAAAGCTAAACATAAGAAAGAGAGCATTGAAAAAGCTAAGGATCAAAGTAATTCCTGGGGGATCTCTGACCACCCCGTCTGCCCCTCAGATGACAGATGTAAACCCGAATAGATGGGGGGAACAATGAACTGCCCCGAAGGGAACCCTCGCCCTTCAGGGCGGGGAGAGGTCAGATCTTTCCATGAATTTCTTATTGGTGATAAACACCTGAATATGGCTC
>JAVVGE010000197.1:0-3843 GCA_032249255.1 Desulfurococcales archaeon
CCTATCTCCTTGTTTATCTTATCATCTCCATAGACTATCTTCCTCTCATTAACATTAGCAGCAATAACATCCCTAGGCTGGTAAGGCTCTGGCCTATCTTCCTTGATATCCAAAGCATCATCTTACCCTCTCTATAGACTAGCCTAGCCTCTCCATTCTCATAGTCATCGTATCTCCTATCCCAGCCAATGATCCTCAGCCTAACCCCGCCTATGATCTCCACATATCCTTCTTTAACCCTGTATCCCGAGCCTTGGTGCAGGAGCATGCTCAGCTTCCTAACCCTAGGTCTCCTCCCTTTCCTAGGATTGTTCCTCCAAGACTTTGCATTTGCAAGGGCATCCCTATAGCAGTCAACAGCAATCCTAGATGGGAGTCCAAACCATTCCATCAGCTCTCTATATAGAGCGTTGTGAACCCTCCCAATGCTCCTCAAATTCAGCCTCAGAATCTTGTTCATAGCATAGTTGAGAGCTACATTGTATTTCCTGAGGAGCTCTATAGCCCCAGGCTCGGGACTAACCATCACCCCTATCGAGATGGTTAGCAACCCCCTACTGCCAGAGGCCATAGAGCCCTCCAAAAACAAGTATCTGGAGAGCTATTAAAACCATCCCCGCCTTAAAAGGCAAGGCTTTCAGTTGTAATTTGTGCATAATATTGTTGTTTAGGAATAATTTATCAATAATGCTGAATTATATTATATAGATTTTCTCTGAGGAAATTTATCTATTAGCTTAGTTCCGATTTATAATATGTCTCTTTGAACACCGTTTTAAGGGTTATTAGAGCTGGTATATAGTATAGAAATAGGACAATAGGTATTGTCCACCATTTGAGGGGGTTGCCTGCTAACATTATCGTAGCGATAATTGGTGCTAAACCTCCTCCTATTACAGATCCGGTTCCGCATATAAATCCTGTTGCTGTAGCTCTTATTTTGGTATCAAAAAGTTCTACGAGATAGGGGGCCATTGCTGTGTAGTATACTGAGAAGATAGATGCTATTAGGATCTGTCCGAGTAATATTGTCCAGAAATCCTTCATAATTATTAGGAGGGGATAGATCACTACCGCGGGGATCCCTATTGTTAATGCTGTAATCAAGATCCTTCTTCTCCCAATATGATCACTTAATATGCCAAATAGCGTGATAGATAGGCTCATAAAGATAGCGGAAATGGTTATGCTAGTGAAGGCCATTTCTCTGCCTATTCCAAGTAGGCCCATATAGCTAATAGAGTATGTTGAGTATATGAAGAATGTAGCACCGTTAGGTCCCCATATAACGATCCCTAATAATAGATCTTTCCAGTTTGCTTTGAAGGCGTGAGTTAATGGATTTTTAAGTATCTGACCTCTCTCAAAATATTCCTTAAATATCGGGCTTTCCATTAACAATATTCTTAATACTATACCAACCAATGCTACTATACCTCCAATAACAAAGCTGATCCTCCATCCGATATCTTCATAGATCCCTAGGGATATTAATAATCCCGTGATACTAGATGCTGCAATTAAGCCTAGAGGAACACCTTGCTGAACCCATGAAATCCAAAAACCCCTATATCCTTTAAATGCGTGCTCTCCAACCCAGGTTACAGCATTACCCCATTCACCTCCCAGCCCAATTCCTTGGAAGAGTCTGAACGTCGTTAATAATATTGGTGCAATTATTCCTAGTGCTTCATAGCCCGGGAGAAGACCTATTGCTAAGGTTCCTATGCCCATGAATATGAGATCATATGAAAGGGAGAACTTTCTCCCGAGTTTATCACCCAGAAAACCGAAGATCAGAGATCCGAGGGGTCTTCCTACGAAGCCCAAAGCAAATGTTACTAGTGATAGTAATTGAGATACATATGGATCGAGGAATTTAAAGAAGAGCCTTGGAAAGACTATTATAGAAGCATATCCATATATGAAGAAATCATACCACTCGACTGTTGTTCCTATATTAGCAGCTATAGAAACCTTTATAAGATCAGATTTAGCTTTAACTTTTCTAACAATATCCATTATCCTCGCCCTCTTATAGATAGTTTAAGATCATAGGTTATCCTAGCTCTAAGAGAAGAAGCAACTGGAGAGGTCTTTATAGAGTGCTCAATAAGGTCTCTCATCACCTCCTCAGAAGCTTCTGTCTCTACATAGAATACTAAATGAATATTCTCATATCCAGGGTTCCCTCCAGACCCAGTATAGAAAATTCTGGGATCCCCCTTAACACCGCTAACATTTACAGAGAGCCTATAAATCTTTATATCTCTAATCGCCGCGTTATACACCACACCAATAATTAAACAGGCACTTAAGGAAGCTAGAAGCGTAGGTCCTGGGCCCGGACCTCTATCAGAACCGCCAACTATAGAAGGCATGTCAAACGTCCAATTGTGAGCTTTATAGAACCCTCTAACCATGAATCCTCCAGTCCAGAGTAGGTTAATATCGGCCCTTCCTATAGTTTCTATTAATTGAGTTTCTCCCTTGGCAATTCTATCCATAACATGCCTTAATATGTCTTTATCTGGATATTTTATTTCAGAATCTTTTAAATTCTTCTCTAACACCATGATATCACCTATTAGTATAATAGTACTCAGATATTTAAGTTTTAACAATATAATATTACACTGACATTTTAAGATCAATAGCATAAGAATTTATTCATCTTGGATCCTTTGAAGTATCATATAGAAAATCCCGCGAGCCCTTTAGAAAACCTATCCCTCTTATGAAAGATTTATGAAAAACCTTTATCCTTTAATTGGTTCGGGCTTTATAGATTCTTCACGCTTTTGATGCGAAAGCTTCTTCTATAGTTTCACTAGATTTCATATAGGTTTTCACTCCTCCCCGTGTATCTTTATCCTTAGCCTCTATCCTTCATGGAACCCAGGTTTACTACCATCATAAGGATTTCTCCATCTACAGGTATATATCTCGCTTTTCGGTCTCTATAGCACATCTAATCAGTATAGGCTCTTACCTATCTCATAAGTTACTAATCACCTATCCTTACAAGCTAACCAAAATTATCACAAAATAGCTTATTATCAAATCCTCAAAGACCTAGTAAAACTAAGAATAGCACCACGAGTTGTATCCTTCTATGTTAATAAATGTTTTATATTTGTTTGTTATCTGGGCTTAGGCTTATGAGTTTCTAATTCTTATTTGATGATAAGGAGATATCCCCTATGTGCTGAGCATATGGATATCCTCAGGAAGTGATAATGCTTAAAGCTTCCGAGACCCTGGATAGGAGCCTCATGGCGTTGTGGATGATCTACTATAGGGTTGAAAGGGAAACGCTCTAGATTCCAGCATAGAAAAATGATCTACTGAATTGAAGGCTGTAAAGGCTATAAAAGGGCGATGTTATAGCTGAGCTCTAAATTTTAGGAAGGGGGTCATATATTTTAGGTGGGTTGAACAGTAGTTCTAGTTTTGTATTAATATATACAATCATATTCAATTCTATGTAATGATTATGTTTATTATAATAAGTTATAGGATTATATTATGTAGATTATTGTTATGTATAGAGGTCTATGGAGTTATACAGCTAATTCTTAAACCCTATACTAAGTATTTAGGTTAGGTTCTAATATTAAAATTAATCCATGTAATGTAGGATATTATGGGTGAAAGAGAAGAGGTTTTCAGGGTCTCGAGGAGAGATTTCCTTAAGATAACTTCTGCAGCCTCTCTAGCAGCTCTTTTCTCGAGGCTGGTTCTGTCTGAGGAGGTTCTGGCTTTTAGGTTTATTGAGCCGATCGCCTCTGGGATCAATCCTTTGGAGCAGTATCCTAATAGGGGGTGGGAGGATGTCTATAG
>JAVVGE010000198.1:0-3825 GCA_032249255.1 Desulfurococcales archaeon
GGATCTATTTAAGGGATGGAGCCCATATACCTTTCTCCTTTATAATTCTTCTAGACGTCTCATAACCAGCGTCAGCATGCCTCACAACCCCTATCCCAGGATCTACAGTTAATACCCTCTCAACCCTTAGATCGCTTTCTCTCGAGCCATCGAGCACCAGCCCTAGACCTGCATGGATGCTATAGCCAATCCCAACCCCCCCACCGTGGTGGACACACACCCATGTAGCTCCAGCAGCTGTGTTTAGAAGAGCATTTAGTATAGGCCAGTCAGCTATGGCATCTGATCCGTCTAACATGTCCTCCGTCTCTCTATATGGTGATGCCACAGATCCCGTGTCTAGATGATCTCTACCAACCCATATAGGGCCTATTACACCCCTTCTAACGAGCTCATTTATCCTCAGCCCAAAAGCGGATCTCTCTCCATAGCCAAGCCAAACGACCCTCGATGGGAGCCCCTGGAACTTCACATATCTCCTGGCATTTTCAACCCATCTTACAAGCCTTCTATTATGCTTAAACATCTCTATAACCTCGTCATCAAGGATCTCTATATCTCTGGGATCTCCTGTGAGGGATGCCCATCTAAACGGCCCTCTCCCCTCTTCGAACATAGGCCTTATATATGCCTGTACAAAGCCTGGGAATGAGAAAGCTTCTCTATAGCCTGCCTCATAAGCCATCCTCCTTATATTGTTACCATATTCGAAGACCACAGCTCCCTTTCTCATAAAGCCCACCATAGCCTCTACTTGCTTCTTCATGCTCTCCAGGCTCATCCTCCTATACCTTTCTGGATCCCTAGATCTAAGCTCCTGAGCTTCTTCGAGGGTCAGACCTGACGGGATATAGCTGAGGGGGTCGTGGGCGGGCGTCTGATCTGTGACTACCGAGATTCTAACCCCTTGTCTAAGCATCTCAGGATAGATATCTGCGGCATTGCCTAGAAGCCCTATAGAATATCCCTCACCCCTCTTGGCATATCTATCCGCCATATCTATGGCCTTGTCAATGCTATCGGTCCATATGTCTAGATATCCAAACCTCATCCTCCTCTCAATCATCCTCTTATCAACTTCAACAACAATCGCAACACCGCCGTTCATCTTAGCAGCTAGGGGCTGTGCGCCGCCCATCTCCCCAAGCCCTGCCGTGAGGACTATTCTCCCCTGGAGAGATCCTCCGAAGTGTTTTTCAGCAACATATGCAAATGTCTCGTAGGTGCCTTGGAGAATTCCTTGTGTCCCTATATATGCCCAACACCCAGCGGTCATTTGACCATACATCGTGAGACCCCTTCTCTCGAGCTCCAGGAAGTAATCCCAGTCAGCCCATTTGGGGACTAGGAGTGCGTTAGCCATAACGATTCTTGGGGCGAGTCTATGTGTTGTGAAGACAGCAACGGGCTTGCCGCTCTGGATCACAAGTGTGTCATCGCTCTTCATGATTAGGAGTGTGTTAACTATATCCTCAAATGCCTCCCAGTTTCTACAGGCCTTTCCAGTGCCCCCGTAGACAATTAGGTTCTTTGGATCCTTAGCCACGTCGGGGTCTAGGACGTGGAAGAGCATTCTAAGCGCTCCCTCTATCTGCCAATCCTTGCTATCTACATGGAGATCCCTTCCCTTTATCGCTCTTACACTCCTCGTCAAAGGGTCATAGTAGCCCTTCTCAATAAGCCTCCCAATAGGTTTTGAAGCTAGCATACGGATCCCATATTTTATATCTATGCGAACTGATATATAGCTTCTAAACCCTCCTAACCTCAACAGCCCTAGCATTCCTCGATGCTAGGAGGGAGCTCGATATAATTAACATCCCACCGATCAGCGTATTTATTAAGAGAGCATATAGCCAGGAGATCGATGGAGATAGAATGGTTGCTATCGGTGCTGCCCAGGCTCCTAGCCATAGACCGCCATTATAGCCAAGCCCAGCCGCTGTTGCTCTTACCCTCAGCGGTATTAGATCATATATATAGACTTGAAACATGCCGACAGGGCCAACTACTATGAAGTCCCACATCAGGATCATCCAGGGATTGCCAGAGAGGAGGGTATATATTACAGGGTATGATCCTAAGATCATCATTATGGACCATATCATGAGCGCTCTTCTACTTCCAACATAGTCTACTAGAGCCCCACCTGTTAAGGAGCCCATAGCGTCTACAACCGCCATAGCTGTTAATATCAGCCCAGATGTTGCTGGATCTATGTTAAGGACCCTGTTAAGCACTACTGGAGCTAGCTGTAGCAATGTGTAGTACGAGTAGAACCAACCCATAGTAGCTATCAATATTATTGTGAAGAACCTCCTAACATCTCCAGCAAAGAGCTCTCTGACAGGAGCTCTAGCCATTGGCTTAGCAGCATCCCACTCAGGCGACTCTCTTAAAAGCCTTGTCCTGAGGATAAGGCCTATTAAAGTGGTTATGATACCACTCCAGAAGACGATCCTCTACCCAATTGAGTACAGCTGATCCTTGGTGAGGAGCGTTGCGACCAAGGCATAGACCCCGAAGGTAGCTAGCTCGCCTAGGGAGAAACCTGCCTGCATAATGCCCCCTGCAAGACCCTTTCTCCTCACAACGCTTTCGACAGCTAGGATTCCAGATGCCGAGTACTCACCGCCTAGAAAGAGGCCTATCGCTATTCGCAGGATAACCAGGCCCGCAGGACCGAGCACACCAGCCTGTTCATATGTCGGTAGAAAGCCCATGAGAAACGTTGAGAGCCCAGCTCCGATCATAGTTGTATAGAGAACAAATCTCCTCCCATACTTATCAGCGATTCTGCCGAAGAGAGCACCGCCGAGGGGTCTTATAACGAGGGAGATGCTGAAAACAAGCAGAGTAGAGAAGCCCATAGAATGGTCCTAAGGGTTTGAAAAATACATCAGCTAGGATCGTAGATACAGCTATATATGAGATCCAATCATAGGAATCGAGACCCCAGCCGGCTGCAGATGCAGCAACATTTCCCCAATAGCTTTTAACATTACCACGAACCCCCAATAGATCACCACCAAATACCCATTATGCTTAAAAGATAATAAAAATGGGTTCTGAACGAGATCTGAAAATATTCCAAAAAATATTTAGCCCCATCCTATTTCCACTGTGAGCTAGATCTTCAACTGTAATATCCTCTATGTCTATCTATATGGAGGTGTACTTGGTTCAAGGGCCTGTTGATGTTGATCTGATCATCCGCGGGCCTAGAGAGATCCTTACTCTTCCAAGGGTTGTTAGGAGGAAAGCCGATCGAGGATCTTTAGGGATTATAGAGGATGGAGCTATAGCTGTTTCCCGCGGTGTAGTTGTTGCTATAGGCTCTGAGGATGAGATCTTGAGGAGATATAGGGCTAAGATGTATATTGATGCTACAGGCTATATAGCTACGCCAGGTCTTGTAGATTCTCACACCCATCTTCTATATAGCGGTTCTAGAGAGGATGAGAGAGAACTGATCCTGGGCGGGATATCCTATACAGAGATCCTTGGTAGAGGAGGGGGGATCTTGAGAACCATGAGGCATACATCGAGCGCTGATAGAGAGATTTTAATATCATCTCTTAGAGAGAGACTTGACGAGATGCTTGAAAACGGAGTTACAACTGTTGAGATCAAAACAGGCTATGGGATCGATATTGAAAGCGAGCTAAGGCTAGTAGAGACCTTGGCATACGCTGCGAGGAACAGCACTATCAACATAGTTTCGACACTACTAGCTCATGTACCTCTCCCCAACATCGATTTCAAGGCTTTTCTAGATGGATTTGAAAGGATTTTGATTCCGAGAGCTTTGGAGCTGGGATATAG
>JAVVGE010000199.1:0-3816 GCA_032249255.1 Desulfurococcales archaeon
AGGTCACTACGATAACGCTAAAGAAAAGAGCTACATATAATACCAATCTTCTCACAAGAAAACCCCTAATTCCTAACGACAAAGGAAGCTTCACCTCTGCTATATAGTAGATTCTCGGGTATATAGGTGCGGTGCCGATATGCTATAAGATATCTCAGAGAACCAGTATTAGTCCCTCAGATTACCTTCTCAACGATTCGCCTTACACATTTACTGTCGCCCTCATGATTATAATATGCTCATTAATACTTCTAAAGGATCAGTATCAAAGACTCCAGTAGTAAAGAAACTTTTATAATAATGCAGAGATAGGGCTATATAGCTTTCTCTAACGTGTTACAATTTAAACTTTTTTCAAAGCTATAGATCGTTATAAACCGAGAGCATTATTACTCGGTGTGGTTATGATAAAGCTATAAGTAGCTGGAATAGCTGAGGATATTTGATTTAGTATAGCTCTGGATCCCTCTATACTTATAGAAATTGAGCTCTTTAAGGTCAGGAAGAAGATTAGTGTTTATAGATGCATGCTATTCAATTCTTAATAGTCGGCTCTGGTTCTACTTAATGTTAATATTTAAAGATCCTACTCAGCCCCAATTTATGAATTCTCGGTAGGACCTGGGAATTATTTTAAGATACTTAGCAATGATCTATATTAGAATTATACATAACTATTTAAATATCCGCCTTAATAAAAATATAAAAATCTGGAGAGATATGGATATTATGGGGATGGCTATAATGAGAAGGAAGTTAACTATGGTTTCTATGATAATTATATCGCTTATATTAATATATATGTTTGTAGGCTCTACACATATCACCTCGTATGCTCAAGAACAGTCTAGATGTCCTAGATATGGCGGGACACTCGTTATTGGAAGAGTCGATGATTCATCGACGCTCAACCCCCTCCTAACTATAGATGATGCTTCATTCATGGTTGCTAATCAGATCTTCAACTCGCTGATTGAAAGAGCCTTTGTAGATGGTCAGCTTGGTTATAAAGGTGATCTAGCTGAAGAATGGAACGTCTCCCAGGATGGAAAAACACTATTCTTTAGGATTGTTAGAAATGCGACATGGCACGACGGCACACCGCTAACAGCTAATGATGTTAAGTTCACACTAGAGCTATACTTAAAACAGCCTCTCCCTCAAGCATCATTCTTCAGGGTCATCGAAAGCGTTGAAACACCGGATAACTATACAGTGATAATAAAGCTGAAACAGCCTTCCCCGACCTTCATACCTCTGGCACTAGCCTTCTGGAGGAATCACATGATTATACCTAGGCATCTATATGAGGGTACCAACATAACTACTAACCCGTATAACATGAGACCCATAGGATCGGGGCCTTTCAAATTTGTAGAGTGGAAAAAGGGAGACTATATATTGCTTGAGAGGAATGATAACTACTTCAAGGCAGGGCTGCCATGTCTAGATAAAATTATATTCAAGGTATTACCAAATACCGAGGCAATGCTCAATGCGTTAGCAACTGGGGAGATAGGGGCTATAAATCTCGTTCCAGAGGTCAACTTGGATCAAGTTAGGTCAATGACTGGTGTTAAGCTGTTCCCGATATTCACAGGCTTGGGCCTCGTGCTATATATAGGTATTAATACCCAGAAGTACCCCTTAAGTATTAAAGAGGTGAGGCAAGCCCTTAACTATGCTATTAATAAGGATGAGATAATAAAGCTAGCGCTTGGTGGTGTCGGGAGACCGCAGACAGGGATATTCTCGTCCGAGCTAGGGCCTTTCCACAACCCTAGCGTTGGATATGAATATAATCCTGATAAGGCTAACCAGATCCTAGACTCGCTTGGATTTAAGAAGGGCCCAGATGGTATAAGGGTTACACCAAACGGTACTAAGCTCAGCTTTAAGCTCTATTTCACGGCAGGGGATCTGCCTAGGATGAGGGCTTCTGAGATTGTTAAGGAGCAGCTGAAGAAGATAGGTGTTGAGATCATACCACAATCATTTGACTGGCCCACCCTCAGAGAGATGATAACTGTGAAGTACGATTTCGACTTAGTGTGGTTTGGGCACGCCACGGGGCCGGATCCCGATAGGCTCTATGTATACTACCACGGCTCTGCTATACAGCCTGGCAATTGGAACTATATCAGGTATAATAACAGCGAGGTTAACAGACTATGGGATCTATCAAGGACAATAGTCGATCAAAACAGGAGGGCCGAGATCTTCAGGGAGATTGAGAAGATAGTTATGGATGACGCACCTGTGATACCTATCCAGGAGAGGGTTCTATACGCAGCCCATAGAGAAGAGTTCCAGGGATTCCCTCCAGGACCATACTGGTATGCTAATCACATGGAGAGGATTTGGTGGGTTAAGGGGAGTACTAGATCCCCGTGGGAGGCTAGATCTGCTATATCAAATGCTTCTCAGAGGCTTATGATGTCACTAGATAGGCTATCCCAAGACGATGTTATCAGAATAAGATCTTTAATATCCCAGGCTAATGAGTCATACAGAGCTGGCAATTACGATAGAGCCTATGATCTAGCTTCACAAGCTATAGACCAGATAGCCAAGGCAACCAAAGCTCCTACAGCCCCCACTATGACGACCATTACGCAACAGACAACTCCAGCACCTTCTAGGCAGCAGGATAACACCTTAGTAATAATCGGAATTATAGCCGCGGTTATAGCGGTCGCGATAGCCCTGTTCATTATATCTAGGAGAAGATAAGGAATGAGCCTAGCTAGATACTTCATAAGGAGAGCTGTTTTTGTCCTTCCCCTCATAATAGCCATTATCACTATAAATTTTATCCTGGTTCATATCGCACCCGGTGACCCGTTATCATATATAGTGGGCACCGAATATGTGTCCCCTGAGTATTTGCAGAGGCTTAGAAGCGAATATGGCTTAGACAGGCCTCTATGGGAGCAATACTGGATCTATATTTCTAAGGTGTTGGTGTTTGATCTTGGGCAGTCTTATAGATATAGAGAGCCGGTTATTAACGTAATTATGGAGAGGATCCCAGCAACATTGCTTCTCATGCTAGTATCCATATCATGGGCCGCGATGGCTGGCATAATAATAGGAGTTAAGGCAGCGCTAAACTATGGCAGGAGAATAGATAATTTAGCCTCAATGCTAGCGACTATAAGCGTCTCGATCCCAACCTTCTGGCTCGGGATCATCCTTATAATACTCTTTGGCTCGTTCTCCAGACTGTTACCAACGCAGGGTATGGTGTCGCCAAGCAATATAGGGGCCAAAGAAATAACCCCAGAGATCATTATCGATGTGCTATGGCACCTGGTGCTCCCAGGTATTACTCTAGGAACGGTTTATCTCGGGATATACATAAGATCCGTGAGATCACTTTTAGTAGACGAGCTAGGCAAAGACTATGTATTACTAGCACTAGCAAAGGGGCTTAACAGGACCCACATACTTTGGAGATACGCGTTTAGGGTAGCAAGCCCATCTATAATAGCACTAGTAGGTCTTAATCTAGGCACTATGCTTGCTGGAGCCACCCTCACCGAGACTGTGTTCGCGTGGCCTGGGATGGGTAGGCTTATATATGAATCTGCTATTGCCAGAGACTACCCAGTTGTGCTCGGGATCTTTATATTCATATCTATATCCGTGATCCTAGCCAATTTAATTGTTGATATAGTTAACGCAACACTTGACCCGAGGGTGAGATACTAGGTTGATTATCAAGGGCTTATCCAAGGCAGGGGATGTAGTGGGAAGAGCTATTAGCTATCTTAATGTAGCTAGAGAATCTTTACTATATGTCTCTAGGGATCT
>JAVVGE010000200.1:0-3804 GCA_032249255.1 Desulfurococcales archaeon
TATCTACGGCTATAGCATCCCTAGGCTTGTAAGGCTGTGGCTTGGGGATCCTCTTAGAGATCCAAAGCATCATCTTATCGCCTCTATGCACTAGCCTTGCCTCTCCATTTTCATACTGGTCATACCTCCTATCCCAGCCGATGATCTTAAGCCTGATCCCTCCTATGATCTCCACATATCCTTCTTTAACCCTATATCCCGATCCTGGATGTAGGAGCATTGATAGCTTCCTAACCCTAGGCCTCCTCCCTTTCCTAGGATTGTTCCTCCAAGCCTTTGCATTTGCAAGGGCATCTCTATAGCAGTCAACAGCAGTCCTGGATGGAAGTCCAAACCATTCCATCAGCTCTCTATATAGAGCGTTGTGAACACTCCCAATGCTCCTCAGATCTAGGCTCAGAATCCTGTTTATGGCATAGTTGAGAGATACATTATATCTCCTGAGGAGCTCTATGGCTTCTGGCTCGGGACTAACCCTCATTCCAGTTGAAAGGGTTAGCAAACCCTCACCACCAGAAACCATAGAGCTCCTCCAAAAACAAACACCTGGAAGCTATTAAAACCATCCCCGCCTTAAAGGGCGGGGCTTTCAGTTGTAAATATTTTTATAGGCATGGCTTGGAAATATTTCCGAGGTGACTACCAAAATAGGGGAAGGAAAAAATAGTAATAAACTATGCCTCATCATGTTCACCAGAGACAACTTCAGGGATGCCGTAAATAAGGCTATAAGATATAGCGATTCCTTCGATCTAGCGGTAATAATAGATAGCTCATCGAGACCTCCAGATCAATCACCCAAGATGTTAGAGCAAAAGATCAAGATTTATAGAGCTTTTTCTCCAGGTCATATAGAACCCTTACTCCATTACGGAACCCAAAAAGCCTTGGACCTTGGATGTAGTTATGTAGTGAGGATAGACGTTGATGAGGAGCTCTCAGAACATCTACTTAGGGATATCAGGGATATAGTGGGGTATTGCGATACCTACATACTAAAATCGTTGATCCATGTGGAGGGTTATCCCCATATCGTTCATGAGTACTATCATCCAAGGATCTTCAGACCTGAAAAGGTCTCATTCAACGGTATAATTCACACCTCTGAAGCCCATGCAGAGGGAAAGATATGTTTTCTCGATGATCAAAAGTATTTCCTGATCCACAAGCTTTCAGTAGAAGATCTCAGTATAGAAGATGTTTTTAAGAAGAGGCTGAGGAGATATCTAACAATAGAGAGTTTCGAACATCCAGCAGTTCCCAGATACCTCCTATTATATCACTTTCCAGGAGGGAAGAGGATTATTAAGAGGATCCTTGCTAAGATATCACCTCTACTGCCATCTATACTCCCTCCTCAAGTATTATTCTCTTTATATCAAAGGCTCTCAGAAATTCTTCTAGTAATGCTTAATAGTCTAGCTAAGAAGCTTAAGAATCATGAGACAAACACATGTCCTGATCAAACCCCCTTATTATTATGCCCCAATGTCTTCGAACGGCTCTATGTTTGGGCTAAGTATAGGTATATGGTTAGGCTTGACAAGAGAGAAGTTATTACGAGGGTGAAGATCGCTGATGAGATCCATAGAAGCGGAGGGGTGATCCCATTTTTATGTCTAGATCGAGAAGATATAGTTAATAAAATTACCGAGATAGCTGAGAAGATAAGGGGCTTTGGAGGAATGGAGTTCTTCTTAATACTCCTTAAACTAAGATTCATTTCAGGCGATTGCTCATACGTTGAGAGGCTACAGGATCTCAGTAAACAGAGACTATAGAGCGTAAGGCTGTTATAAGAGCTTCTTGCTCCAAGCCTCAAGAAACCGTTTTGGGTTTCATATTGGCTTATAAGGTTTGTAGCTATATTTCTATGTGGAGCCCCAGATGCGAGTGTGGATAGAGACCCAAGAGGGGCTCACATGCAATCCATAAACCAGTATGCGGGTGTTCCCCCACAGCAATGAACCTGAGGAAGCTATGAAGGTGGAGCTGTGGGTAGAGGTCACCCCGAGCGGGTGGATGCAGATGATGTGGTGGGGCAATGAAAGTCCTGCCCGATGCGATGAAGCCAAGGGAAAAGGGCTTGATACCAAACAATATCAAGCCCAATGAAACCCAAACCCCACCTTATTTCCAACTCTGTAATCGTAGATCATATATTATTCTAGGATCAAAGCACTGCTGTACAAAATATCTCTCAAATCCATTAAGGTATGATAAGAAGGGAGACAGCGTCCCTATATAATCTACTTAGAATAGAGAGATTAAGTTGGAAATTAACCAGCAGTTAAAAGAAATGTGTGAAAATTACTTATATATATAAGAAGTTAAGATCATTGATACGATTTTAAACCTCGGATAGGAGTTTAAATATATAGCTTTAATGAGGGCATTATATATAAGTATTCTAGAATAGTTATTCGAGGGTTCTTTAATGCCGAGACATAGGCTTTTTTCTTCTGGCTAGCTAAGTTATATAGGGTTCTAGGGCTACGTGGGGTCTTATCAGTTTTATGGTTAATCTTTAGGGGGAGCACGTGGTTTAAAGTTGAGGAGCTAGCTATACCTATAGATGATCTAGAGCGAGTGAAGATCCTAGTGCTGTTTGCTGAATCATATAGGGAGGGCCGTATAAGGGTTCGTAGTGCAGAGGTAGCTAGGAAGCTTATAGAGGCGCCTGGCCTGGTTAGAATGAGTAATGACTATAAGATCGTTTTGAGTGAAGATAGTTGTTCTTACTGTGTTAGATTAGCTATTAATAATGGTGAGTTAGTGGCAATAATGCCTGATGGAAGCACTTTTCTCGGGAGATATGTAGATCCTCCTATATTTGCTGAGACATTCTTTTTCGATATACATTTCATAGATTTTGACCTTAGTGGGTGCTTGGTTGTCGATATAGGCGCTTTTGTTGGAGACACAGCTATATACTATGCTAGAAGAGGGGCAAGAGTGATAGCTATTGAGCCGGTTCCTACCAACTATAAGGCGTTGATTAGTAATATCGATCTAAATCCAGGTGTGGAGAGGATGATTATACCGCTTAACGTGGCTATTGCTGAAAAGACTGGAAATACCGAGATAAGTTATAATGAGGGGGGATATGTAGATGGAGGGGCTTCTATATATGTTGCTAAAAGATCTAAAGCGACTATAAGATCCTATACGCTAAGAGATCTCCTTGAACGTGTCAGAACAGAATATGGAATCGGTCATGAAGAGTTTAGATGTAAAATCCTTAAGATGGATTGTAAAGGGTGTGAGTATTATGTGATAAATAACGAGGAGGATATACTAAATATATTCGATATAATTAAAGTAGAATATAGTGGAGATCTAATAGGCTATACTGTGGAGAGATTACTGGATAAGCTAGATAAGCTGGGATATAGGTGTAGAGTCTGGGCCCATCACCCCGGGGTATTAGAAATAGGACTAGAGAGACACGGAACCCTTACATGCTTTAAAAAGTAATTAGCAGGCCTGTATTTAGCTATAAATATACGCATCTAGTTTTTATTTATCTCTACTTTATTAGCAAATGGTAGAAGCATCACTATTCCCATCGGCTATAGAAACTTCCTTTATGATTGTATATTTTCTAAATAAAATTGGCATTTTCTTCGCCTTTATATAGTGTGAGAATATTAGGTAGTCTTAAACCTTACACAACCTTCTGTTTATTCAGGAGTGCCTAGATTAACTTATTACATATTTAGAGCTATCCTGTTAATATTTTTGGGATACTTGTGTATCCTCCTGTGGGTATTGTGTGGGTTAATTATAATAGTATGGGGTTTC
>JAVVGE010000201.1:0-3773 GCA_032249255.1 Desulfurococcales archaeon
AAGCTCTCTAAGCAGTTCTTCCAAGGCTCTCTAAGTAAAATCTATATGAGACATTATAACTAATATCTTATTAACCCTATTATTGTAGTGTTTTTCTGTGCGATTTGCTAAGACATATCGTTGTCTTTACTAAATCCAGATCTATAAGATCTCTGTCTTAGATGATAGGGTTTTCAGTTATCTATGAAAGATCCCTCTTCCTAGAGAGTCGTCTTTTAATTACTAACATCTAGGGGATACTATACTCTATAATATTAATATATATGAAAGTTGAGAGAATTTTATTAATCTTCTGTGCATATCTATGCTGGGCATAGCCATGAGGTATGTTAAGCGCTATATATCTAGGTACATATCTGCAGTACCGCTTCTAATAGTAATCATAATGTCTCTATCTAGTAATATAGGGATCTATAAAATAGATGCCCAGACCAGGCTCCCCGTTGTTAGGGAGCCTAGATACGATCTAGCTAATATCTCTGTAGACCCTTACAAAGGGTTAGCAGCTAGGGGGCAAAGGGCTGTTCCTATCAGCCCCTCCATATTTGCTGATATGATCTCTCTAGATCTTGAGACGCCTTCTAGGGTTGTAAATGTTAGCTACAATGATAGCGATGCTTTTATGCTGATTGATGGGGCTTCTCAGAGCCTAGTGATAGGGGTTAGATATAGAATATCGATCCCCAACGGATCTACTTGGGAATTTGAGACACTAGCTAATAAACCCTTTCACCTATTGATAGAAAAGCCTCCTAAGGGTATCTATACCATATATATATCCACAATTAATCCAGGCAATACCACGGCATGGCTACAGATAACGTCGCCAAGCATGGGGGCTAGTTATGTCGATACTATAGAGAAGGAGTATCTATATCTTGCGGCGGGACAGGCCAAGTACCTAAGGATCTCTATTTCAAGTGGTGAATGGGTATATATCTATGGCTCTAGAAAGGCTGGCTCGAGCGCCTATTTCCTCCTAATCTCTCTAAGGACGCTTGAGACTAGCTTGTTAGGCACGGATGAGGCTGAGCGCCTCTTGCTAGGAGGCTTGGATATAGAGCCTGGTGAATATGTTCTAGGCATTGTTAATAGTGGGCATACTGATATATTAATTACTGTTGCTAAACCAGGCTCTATTGAGTATATTCTCAGGTTGAACGAGGGGATATATATTAACTTCTCCCTAGAATCCGACGTGGAGATCTTCTGGCTTGATGTAAGTAATAACGCTTCTTGGCTAAGTGTTGATGCAACCCTCATTTCTGAGAGGGGTTGGGGTAGGATCTTAGTGTACGATCCTAACATCTCTAATGTGTTCCAAGGTTATTTAGAAAGATATTCGTTAATAAATAAGATCGTTAATATCAATAAACATGGTAGATATCTAGTCATAGTAAGGGGGATAGGATACCCCATAATAGCTCTGAAGTTCTGTGATAGCAACGCAGCAATCGATATGGGGGGTTTAGAAGGGGTTAGTCTCAACATAAGCTTCAAAGGTCCTGGATCCTCGATATACCTTAGATTCTCGGGGGATAGACCGGCTTTAGCTGTGGCCATATCTCAAATGAATCAGTATTATAGAATAAGCCTAATATCCCAAGACGGGGTTGAGATGGAGAGTAGCTCTCAGACCCCAGTGTACATGGTGGGATCAACCAGTAAGGTCAGGGGACCCTATTATATCAGGGTTCAGAGTCTCGAAGGATGGATACTGCTCCATTACAGAGTTAAGGAATATGCTGACTATAATATACGGACGCCTGATTACTCAGATCTGAGCTTCAGGTTCCCCGGGGATATAATAATGATTGCGATAGCCCTGAGATCGCCTAGGTATTTAGCTCAACTTATAGCGCCTCTAAACAGTGGTGCGGAAAGCTTCTTCTGGGTATTTGACGAATCTCTAAACAGTAAATATTTCAGCAGCTCTAAATATCAACCAGTATTCCTCATGCTAAGAGCTGGGAAAGATATTGCTTCTAGCGCTACAGGCACGTCCTTCTTCGTAGCCCTATCTCTAGCCCCTGGAAGAAATCTTAGGGTCTCTACATTGCAAGATGGGGATGAGAGTGAGAAGGCCTCAACACCTTATCACAGGATCCACGGTTTTGATTTCGATTATCAGTTAAAGATAATAAAGATCAACATACCCAGTTCTAGATGGGTTTCTGCAACAACATATTCCCTAGCAGATGCGCCTACTATCCTGTTTTTCTATAATAAAGAGATAGAGATGATAGATAGGCATGAACACATGAGTAGATCAGATCTTGTTAAGTCAACAATCAAAGAGAACATTGAGGCAGGTCCATGGATAATAGCTCTCGAGGGTCTCAAGAGCTCGAATGTATCTATATCAATAGTTACAGAAGAAGATCTTATGAGGGGCTTTGGTAGCGGCGTTCCCACAGTTATAAAGGAAGTATCAACATATACCCTTACAGTCACAGCCACCAGCCCGAGATGTGAGGTCATAACATATACAGTCACAGCCACCAGCAGAGATATGACTACAATAGCTACATATGCATATACAGTTACAACAACAAACTACATAATGGTCCCAGCAGGAACAGAGTACAAAACGATAACACTAGCAATAGCTACTCCACAGGGATCAGGAGACATGTTGCTGCCAATCACACTTACACTAGCAGCCATAATTGTAATGCTCCTCATACTAAGCTATCTCAGAAGAAAAAGAGAAGGTTAGATGGTAAACGATAATAGTACTGCATCAAATATCTGGGAAAAGACCTATATCTTTTTTACGTTAATAAGAATGTTTTATGTTCATTTTTATCTGGTCTTAAGCTTATAGTCATTTAATCCCTAGCTATTTTGATGATGAGGTGATATCTCTGCTAGATCTGGATGTGCAAAAACCTCAGGATGCTGTGATGCTTAGAGCTCCCTAGACCGAAGCCCTTTATGAGGGCTATGCCCAGAAGGGCCTCGGGGTTCCAAGCCTAGATGGGAGCACCATGCCGCTGGGCTCCACAACCACCTATGAAACCACAGGGGTATCCAAAACCCTGTGGGGGAGGTGGAAGTCCCCCGATGCCACAGGGCTAAAAACCCTGTGGATCAAGAAGCAAAGCAATCCAAAGCAAATGAATATCAGCGATGATCAATAACTAATGAGGAACAAGCGATTTGGGCTTTATAGCTAAGTTATGGTGGTGTGCTCCGAAGTGAAAGGATTGCTAATCATGCTATGAATCTAGTATTTCGGATCTTTGCTAGTAGCCCTATAGATATAGCTATTGATAATTACTACCTAGTAGAATTAAGGATCACGCGGTATAGGGAAAAACGTTGCAAAGTGATAGATTAAGCATGGTCATTGGAAACGGAACTACTTAAGCTATAAGTCATAAAGAAACTAATATGTCTAGATCAGATACACCTTGAGGATCGGGTTAAATTAGTAGTTAAGCAATATATAGAAGCCGATGATCTTAGAATCTCAAAGAGCGTTTACTCTAATAATCATGATATATGCTGCCAACCTCTTGCCGGAGGTCACTGACTTGAGATTTTACTTATATGAAAGATCATTGTCAATGTAGCTATTCCCTTTATTTATAGTTAATGAAAACCTCAAGATTGGATGAGTATATATCAACCGAGAGAGATAAGATATGGTAATGGTAAAATATATATTCGCCAAGCTATTAAGGAATGATGAGAAGAGTGATGCTCTATGGTAGATCTTGCCACTAATATAGTTAAGATTCTTAAATCTGTTGGAGTTGATACTGTAT
>JAVVGE010000202.1:0-3724 GCA_032249255.1 Desulfurococcales archaeon
ACGGTAATCCAAGCAAGAGACTCGTGTCACTATAAAGCTTCAAAACCCCGATCTGACTTAAAATGGTTTTCAGCCTGTCCAATACTTGGGCCCTACTTTAATACCGGCTATGAATTATATTTATTAATAACAGTACTCATTTATGGTGACTTTGGATAGTTAGCCTAGAAGCTATAATCCATGTCTATGATATGATCTATGATATGTGCCGGCTATGTCTATCATTCATAGGCCTTAGATCCATGAGTTCTAGTTGAGCCTCATAGATCTCCTTGAAGATCTGCCTTAAATTATACGTAATATTCCAGCCTGGGTAATGATTCTTTAATTTTCTCATATTAGTTATCCACCATATGTGATCTCCTTCCCGAGGTTGCCCGTGTTTGTATCTTAGTCTCTTTCCAGTGATCTCTTCGATTAAGTCGATCGCCTCGAGGAGTGAGATGGAGCTCTCTCTACCTCCTCCAACATTATAAACCTCGCCTGGCCTAGGGTTCTTGATGAACTCATAAAATAACTTAGCCAGATCGTGAGCGTGAATCACATCCCTTACTTGGTAGCCACCATAACCATAGATAGTTACTTCCTCATTCTTCAATGCTTTTCTCACGAAGTAAGGTTCCCAATTGTGCTTTTCAACGGCCATAGCAGCCCCTCCAGTTATACAGCCCATTCTAAATACCCCTGTCTTAAGGCCATAGAGTCTTGCGTATTCCTGGGTGTAGAGGTCAGCTGCGGTCTTAGAGACTCCAAATGGTGTATGAAGAACTTTGTCTATTCTGAGAGACTCGTCGAACCCGTCCCATAGCAGTGGATCTACAGGCTCGTACCTCTTACCTATGATCCTGTATGAGAAGTAGTTGGGAGCATCCCCATAGACCTTATTAGTTGAAGTATATATGAAGATCGCTTCTTTATTATATCTTCTCAGCATCTCAAGGATAAAGAGGGTTCCATAGGCGTTTATACTGAAGTTCTCGAGAGGTATCTCTATCGATCTGGGGGTGTGAGGACTGTGCTGCAGTATGGATCACAGCATCCGCCCTCCTAAGTAACTCGCAGATCTTATCGTCCCTTATGTCAAGCTCGTGATGTTCTATGTTATATTCTCTTAAGAGCTTTCTCATCACAATACTTGTATCTCCCTCGCTTCCTAGGATCCTGCCCCTCATGTAATTGTCCACAGTAATCACATGCCATCCCTTCAGGGAAAAGAACTTCGCGCATTCTGAGCCGACAAGTCCGGCTCCTCCCGTGATCAGGATCCTCTCCATAAAATAACTCCAAATTATATTATAGTCGGATTACTTATATATACTACTAACTACTATACGGTTTTATGGATGACAGCTCATGCTATTCAGCATATGCCATTTATCGGGAGAAAGCTTTCCGATATAAGGGAGGACTTACTGCCTTAAGTCGCAGATCATGTTATACGAGATCTTTCTTTCCACATGGTAATCAGTTTAGCACATATAGCGTCATTATGTGTCTTTGCACTCTGGCTTTTTACCCACTGCTATATTATAAGAAAGTAACATATTGAAAAGTCTCACATTCTCTAGCAGATCTTCTAATGTGTAAAGAATCCTTAATGCAAACACGCTATTCTTAAGAAAGGGCAATACGTGACTTTCCGTGGAAACTATACATACGTCTCTTTTGAAGAGTTCGCCTACTAGCTCTCTGAACTTATTATGACTAAAGTGCTGGTGCCCCCTAATTAGTGTCATGTGTATATACATAATGGGATTATACCTATTAGCCTCCACAATCCAGGTCTTTCCTCCACATTTAACAACCCGCTTCATTTCCTTCAGAGCTTTCAGGGGATCTTCTACATGGTGCAGAGCGTCTTTCTCAAAGGCTATATCGAAGGCTTCATCCCTAAAAGGAAGATGTAGTGCGTCTCCCACCACAAAATCGACGGTTAGCGCGGCATGTTTCTTTATCTTTATCCATCGAGGGTTGAAGTAAATATCAAGCCCTACTAAGAATCCTGCCCTGTAAATTGAAGACAGTATTTTTAAAAATAATCCGTCACCGCATCCCACATCAAGCAAGGAGCTCCACTCATAGGTAAAGGCACACCTTAATGTCTTTTTCAGGATCCTCATATAATAGCTCAAAATGTTGAGATCAGTTTGCATCTTAGATCTTATAGATCTTCTTAAAAGCCTCACTAAATATGGTTTCCCAGCTAAGATTGGACACAAACTCCAGAGCATTCCTCTGACATCTCTCATACAGCTCGTGATCCGTTATAAGCCTAGCTACCGCTTCTACCAGCTCATGCTTATCGTAGTTTATAGCTATGCCCATCTGCCTTCTCTCGATCTCTTTGGCTATCCAAGGAACCCTAGTTATTATAACGGGGCAGCCGCAGGCTAAATACTCTTTAGGCTTTGTAGGATCTGCATAATAAGCTATGTTGTCATTACTAGGCTCATATGTTGCGAGGCATATACCGCATGTAGTGAGGTGCTGCATTAGTCTCTCATGATCCATCCTACCAAGGAAAGAGATCCATTTTTCTAGGCCCTTCTTCCTTACCATCTCCCTCAGCTCTTTCTCAAAGGGCCCTGTACCTATGATCTCAAGCCTTATTTCAGGGAATCTCTTAACTAGATCCTCCATGGCCTCGATCACCAACTGTACTCCTTTTTCTCTTGTTAGGTGTCCTGCGAAGGCTAGTACGTTTCTCCTCCTCTTGCTCAAATCAAAAGCTCTGGGTATTTCCTCAACCTCTATGCCTATAGGTACTACATAGTTCCTAAGATCCTCTAAGCCTATATTTCTCCATATATATGCTATGCGTTCCGAAACGCTCCACACTCTATCAACATGCTTCACACAGACCAGGTTTAGAAGGTTATAGATCTTGTTAATAACTCTGTTCTTAAACCTTGTCGGTGTGTAGTCTATAACATAGAAGACGCTCTTACCAACTAAACCAAATGCTCTGAGCACGATGCCAACTAATGCGTCTAAGTTACCTGCACCTATGTAGATGTCTATTCTCCTTCTAAGACGCAGGACTAAATATATAGTGAGAACTAGGCTTTGAAGGTATAACAAGGGCTCTGAGGATCTCAGCGCCATAAATTTTTTCTCTCTCACAACCCTCCCTCTAACATAATGCCTGGAAACCGAGTATCTAAGTGAAGACTCGTAAAGGGGGTGAGCTATAATAAGGAAACTGCTTCCTACATTCTTTAAATAGTTTTCTAAGGCGTGTAGAGGACCGTAAATTTCTGTAGCATGGGTCACCAGAACTATGAAGATATTTTTCAAAAAGCCCACATCGTACATTTATATCTCCTCACTATAGTTAAACAGGATTTTTGCCAATTAAGTGTGTTTTGATAAAGAGATCATTAGTCCACGCCCTTCTTGAAGACCAGGTCACAGCTTAGGCGCGGGTTATTTTGCCCCTGACCCATGAGATCTAAGAGCTTTTCGTAGGGGATAGCTCTTCCACAGGTATTGTAGACTTTAAAGCCCATCTTTTTCATAAAGAGCAATACATGTTCTGGAGATTTTCCTGACTTGTAGATCCCGTAGGGCCATAGCTCCATGATTACGGTGCACGGCCTCTTAAGCGTTTCATAAGCTCCCTTAAGTACATAGAATTCATGACCTTGTACATCTATCTTTATTAAGTATGGAGGCATAAGCTTATGCTTCTTCACAATGGCATCAAGGGTTTCGAGCTTAACCC
>JAVVGE010000203.1:0-3715 GCA_032249255.1 Desulfurococcales archaeon
AATATAGCTGTCTCAAAGAGATTGTTTATAATTAAAGAGATCAAGGATAGAGGCTGAAGAGGAGTATTAAGAGATTTTGAAGGATCATCAGATTCAACATAGCTATCATCATTAAAAGGGCTAATTCTCTACAGAAGCAAATTTAAAAAGAGAGAGGAGCAATCTAGAACATATTTAGAACCTTTAGAGATTAGTATGAAAAAGGGCTAGATAGTACTTAAGCGTTAATAAAAGACCGATCCCCTCCCCTTCCTGAATAGCGAGGCTTTCGATTGTAAAAGATCTGGTAATACTCCTAGCCTCTCAACTATTAAATAGGAACTAGGAGTAGAGATATTCAGAAATGGAATGGACTCGATGGAATGATGCTAGAGGAACCCAGGAAGAAATTTTGGAACAAAAAAGCTTGCTAACTAATATTTACAATTAAAAACTCACCCACTTGTCTAGGAGGAGGCTAGGATCTCGAAAGCCTTTTCTTGCTCGCGATCTTTCTGAGCATTGGATACCTATTCCATAAGTCGATGTCTTCCAAACATCTCAAGACATCTGTTAGATCAATATCGCTATCTCTCAAACCATAAACCGCTTGTCCCTCGATGATCATTGATTGTCGCTGGTATTCATTTGGTTCGGATTGCTATGTTTTTTGATCCACAGGGTTTTTAGCCCTGTGGCATCGGGGGCTTCCACCTCCCCCAAAGAGACCTTGGGATCTCTGTGGGCTCACCAGTGGCTATCGAGCCCAGCAACACTGGACTCTCCTCTAGGATAGGAACTCCGAAGCCCTTCTGGGCATTGCCCTCATAAAGGGCTTTGAGGGCTTTTAAATAGATATTTATCAAATGCTGCTACCTCTCTATGCCATCTCTCACCTCCTTTGCTACAGATCCCTATCCTCTCCATACTCTATTAAGGCATTGTGTATTAGGCAGATCTTAGATGTATTCCTGGGATCCACCATAAGCACTGGTACACCGTACTCCTTTGCCTTATCTATTAATGCGTTGAGTTCTCCCTTCAAAGCACTCTGATATATCCTGTGCCTCAACTGCCTATCCCTATACCTAGCGATCATAACCCTTATATCTTCCCCCGAGATCCTCTCAATAACTATAACACCCCTTAGTCCTCAGTGCATCCCTGACTATAATGTTTGCCGTCTTCATCCTATAGTCCTTTTTCTTCTTCCCCTCCCTAAGCTTCTCCATAGCCTTCCTAGCCTCTTTGCCATCGGATCCATTCTTTTGGATGCTTTCCTTTCTATAGCTATAGCCCAGAGTTGTCTCTGCAAGATCTGTTTCTAGGATTGCTGCGAATGCCTCGTATAGAGTTGCTAAAGAACTCTCATTAACATCAACAGGCTTAACAGCATTATCTGGCCTATAGATCTCGACCTCCTTCTCAAGGGATAGGTGGAATATCACCCTCCTATTCTTCCTATCAAGCTTGATCTTTGCGTGGGATGTTAGTTTGAAGCCTCTAGCCAATAGCTTGTAGAACTCCTTAGAAGGCTCTAGATCGAGATATACCCAACCCCCTATGGGTGTTAATAGCAACGCTTGTGAGGAAAGTGTTCTCAACACCATTTATATTGATCTTAGTTGGGTTTATCGGTTTCCATACGTGGTCATCGACTAGCCATAGGCTAACACTATTGATCCTAGGCACTAGTTTGCCCTCCATCATCTCAAGATCTACCTGGTGCCGAGCGATCTCCCAAGATCTCCTCCATAGATGTCTCAAGAGCCTCCTACTCCTAAGATCCTTTTTCCCTAGACCTAGATGCTTAACGAGCTCGTCGAAGATCTCCCAAGAGTATTGCCTAGCCCTATTCCTCCTTAGAGAGGATACCCTTTCAACAGCATCCTGGCATAAGCCATGTATGTAGTGAGATAGGATTTTAGGATACTATTCCTTAGCTCTTGGTATTTCTCATTCCTCGGAATTCGATTCGGTAATATTCCTAGATGCGTGGGGAAGCACTTCTCCAAGCATCTTTGATATATATGTTCACGATCTCTTCCAATGCCCTGAATTCTCTCTTAGATAACTTCTTTGAGGGTGGAACAGCGGTTCTACTGACAAAGATCCTGTCGCCCGGCTTTGCAACCCACATCCACTTCTTATACCTCTTTTTCCTCCTCCCAGCCATTATCCCTAGACCTCGTTTACAACTGAAAGCCTCGCCCCTTCAGGGCGGGGATGAATAGAGAGATTTATAGGTTTTGTTTATCCTGATCTTTTTCGGGGAAGCTCTATGGCGGCTGGTGATGAGGGGGTTCTAACCCTTTCTATTGGTGTTAGGGTTAGTCCTGAGCCTGTCGCCTTAGAGCTTCTCCAAAGATATAGAGATGCTCTAAACTATGTCATAAACAAGATATTAGATAGCAATCTAAAGACGTTAAAACAGGTTCATAATTTTCTATATAGAGATCTTGTTGAGAGATTTAATCTACCCTCTAGAATAGCTATTGACTGTTATAGAGATGCTCTTACAAATGCAAAAGCATGGGGAAGAAATCCTAAGAGAGGAAAAAGACCTATGGTTAAGAAATCATCAATGCTTCTATATCCAGGATCAGGATATAGAATCAAAGACGGCTACATAGAGATTATCGGCGGGTTTAGGCTTAGAATAATTAGTTAGGACAGAAGATATGATAACTATGAGAATAGAGAGGCAAGACTAGTATATAAGAGAGATAAAATGATCCTATGGATCTCTAAGAAGATATCTAAGCCTAAAAATATACTCCTATAGATGTCATTGGTGTAGATATCAATGAGAAGAAGATCGTTTATGGAGACGAATTCATTAATATTGAGAAAGATACAGCCATAGATATAGCATACAAATACATCAGACTTGCTGAGGATCTTCAGAGAAAATATTCTTCGTCAAGATATCTTGCGTGGAGAAGAAGGAGGAATATTGAGAAGAATAAGATCTTATCATGAGAAAGCTAGAAACATATTAAACGACTGGAGGAGAAAGATATCTCTAGAGATAGTTAGACTGGCTAAAGAGCTTAGATATGCTGTATCAAGAGAAGATCTCAACAACCTAATAAAATCTCTGAGAAAACTTCCCAAGGATCATAAGACTAAGCTTATCATAATGGGCTATTCGAGGATTGAGAGATGGATCGACTGGCAGGCTGAGAAACACGTTGTGCCATATGTGAAGATCGATCCAAACGGAACATCCTCGGAGTGCCCTATATGCGATTATAAGGGGTTAGAAGAGGTCGGCTATAGAAGGCTGAGATGTCCGAGATGCGGCTTTGAGGCTAATAGAGATGTGATTGGAAAGCTAAATGTAAGGAAAAAAGGATTAAGAAAATTAGGTATAAAATTTTCTGGGGATCTCTGACCACCCCGTCTGCCCTCCAAATGACAGATGTAAACCCGAATAGATTGAGGGAACCAATGATCCGCCTGAAAGAAATGACGATCAAGGTGACGACCTGAAGGCAGGAGAGGAGGTCAGTTTATTGTTGTTAAGCTATAAAGCTCTAGACGCTTGTATAAGGTGTATAGACCTAGGTGAAATCCGAGCTCGTTATATAAGTGGAATTAGGTTGAGGAATCATATTTTAGCTTTTAGCTTCTTAAAGCTAGACATAGTAAATGGGTGGGGTTGTGTGGGTAAAGTCATACGTGTACGCTATGAGAAGGGGGTTTTAAAACCTCTAGATAGGCTGGAGGTTTC
>JAVVGE010000204.1:0-3594 GCA_032249255.1 Desulfurococcales archaeon
ATGGGGAAGGTGGAAGTCCCTCGATGACCACAGGGATGCTATAACATCCCTGTGGATCAAGAAGCAAAACAATCCAAAACAAATTAATATCAATGACAATCAATAACCATCGAGGGACAAGCGGCAGACCTACCAGTAGCAACCCATATTACCTGGGCTGAGAGGGAACTTAAAATATTCCACCATATAGGCATTACAGCAGGTATTGTGACTGCAAGGAATATATTGAACCACCTGCCTATCACCTTACCAGTAGCCACAGAAACAGGAATCCCGGTAAGTACATGCCATCTATTGGCAAGCCACTGTATAATACCTTTGATCCAGATACCGTAGAGAAAGGCCCAGACCATCACATAGCCAAAGGCTGCAGCATCTCTAGGGGTTCAGACAAGCTCACCGCTCCCTATGGTCAGCGAGGCTATTATAGCTCCAGGGCCAGCTACGGTCCAGAGTCATCTTAGGTTAAAGGCTGGGGGCTTAGGAGTTGCTTCTAAATATTTTCTATACTCTAGCTCCGTTACAGTCACAACTTCACCCTCAATAATATAATCTATATTAGGATATTTATATTTTGATCCTTAAATAGATAAAGTAATTATTTATTAATCAATACTTTTTATCCTTCACATACTCTCAGCTAGGCTTTAAATTATTAGCATGATAGCTCACGTTAAAGATATATTCTAGTCTGGATGAGCTTTCATAGGATTGTCTTGATATACTATATAGATCATGTGGAGCTTGAGAAATTTACTAGAGCAATTTTTATGAAGTTAGGGTTCTCTGAGGAGCATGCGAATATCGTGGCTGGCAATCTTGTATTGGCTAATTTGAGGGGTGTTGATTCTCATGGTGTGGTTAGGATCCCATACTATGCAGAGGGTGTTGAGAGTGGTAAGATCATTCCAAGGCCCGTTGTGAAGATCTTGAGAGAGGGTAGCTTCTACGCTTTGGTTGATGGTGATAAAGCTTTGGGGCATATACCGGCTAAGATGGCTACTGATATTGCCATTTCAAAGGCTAGAAAGGAGGGCATCGGCTTTGTTGGTGCGATAAATATCTGGCATGTTGGGATGCTTGCTAGCTATGTTTTGAGTATAGTTAGGGAGAGGATGATTGGAGTTGCGATGGCTAATGTCTCACCAAATATAGGGCTCCCAGGCTTTAAGAAACCTGTGGTGGGGACAAACCCAATAGCCATTGGATTCCCAACAGACTCAGCACCAATACTTCTTGACATGGCTTTGAGCGTTGTGGCCAGGGGTAAGATCCTTGTAGCAGCTGAGAAAGGTGAGAAGATACCGAAGGGATGGGCCCTCAGCAAGGATGGGGAAGAGACCACAGATCCTGTGGCGGCTATTGAGGGAATGCTCCTCCCAATAGGGGGTTATAAGGGCTTTGGATTAGCAATGGCTGTAGATATTCTATGTGGTATAGTACTTGGAGGGGTCTATGGACTCAAGATGCAAAGATCCTGGTTCTCACAGGGCGGGTTTCTCGTAATGGCAATTAGAGCTGATCTTATGAGAAGCTACGATGAATATCTCAGAGACTTGAAAGAATATATAGAGAATATCAAGGCAACACCAACAGCAGAAGGTATCAGAGTCTTAATTCCCAACGAGATAGAGGAAGAGAATATGAGGAAGAGGCTTGTGGAGGGTATACCAATCGATGATAGAACCCTTAAGGAGCTTAATAAATTAGCATCAAAGTATGGAATAAAACCCTTAACCCCATTAAGGAATACCAGATCTTAGAAGATCGTTGCAAGGACATCATGCCTTAATGATCTTTTTGTTTGTTTCACTAATTCAGATTTTTCAACTATCTTACATAAATAATTTTATTTCTATATTCCTAGATAGGACATGCAATACCGTATTCAATCTCTTCAACTGAAGAACTGAAGACTTCTCTGGGGAGGTGACAAAATTTATGGCAGTAATTCCTATATCTATACTGAAAATTTACTAAGGCATTCTAAGCCTTAAGAACATGACCTCCTCCTAGTCTGAAGGGTGAGGTTTGACCTATTATTCATATTAAGCGCTTTTTTCCTTAGCGAGGATACAGGCCTTATTCTTTAGGGATATTTATAAATATTTATGAATATATAAATATTATGAGTATGGATAGAGCTTTGAGGGCTTGGAGGTTGATATCTAAGTTGGGCATCTTGCTGACATGCTTTGATGTTTCTGGGGGAGACCCTGAAGCAATTCCTATCCCATGATCATGTAGGTAGAATCAATAACCTCTGTCCAGAGGGCTAACCTTAGACCAAGCATTAGGAAACATAGCTTTTCTAAGGCGGGGATGGCGTTATCCTATACTCTTCTATGATTTTTTCTGAAGGCTTTATACCGAGGCCGGGTCCAGGGGGTGGCAGGAACTCTCCGCCCTCGTATTTTATAGCATCTCCTGCAAGCCCTTCCCTGAGTCTGTTAGGCCTGAGGTGATATTCTATCATAGGAGAGTCTGTAGCAAGGGCTACGTGCAGGCTTGCCACGAAGCCCACGCCTCCTGCTGAGTAGTGGGGGATCAGAGGGAGACCATGGGCCCTGGCGAGAACTCCTATCCTATACATCTCAGTTATACCTCCGTTCCATGCAGCGTCTGCCTGGACTATGTCAACAGCCCTTTTTTCTATCAGATCCCTGAATTCGTAGAGTGTATACGCTGTTTCATATCCTGCTATGGGGATATCCAGAGCTCTGGCTAGCTCAGCACTAAGATCTGGGTGATCCGTCAATATAGGCTCCTCAAAGAATATCACCCCTAGTTTCTCGAATTCCCTTCCAGCCTTTAGGGCTTCATTAAAGCTGTAGACATTGTTTGCGTCAACAGCTATCCCCAGATCTTCTCCGAACTCGTCTCTTAGAGTTTTCAGCCTCTTAAGATCCTCTCTGAGCTCGAGCCCACCGACTTTGATCTTAACGGTTCTAAAACCCTGTCTAATATATCCTCTCACCTCTTCAACGAGCTCCCTAATCCCCTTACCTTCCCTATAGTAACCTCCAGTTATATACCCCTTAATCCTTTTTGGGGAGCCCCCGAGGAGCTTATATATTGGGGCTCCCAGTTCTTTCCCCAGTAGATCCCAAAGAGCTATGTCTATCCCGCTTATTGCTGAGATCATGACTCCTCTTCTTCCCAGCCTGAAACTCGCCTTATACATTCTATCCCACATAGAGATTATCCCATCAATCTCTGAACCCCTGAGCATAGGAGCCAATACTTTCTCAACAGCCGTATAGACAGCGTAGAGGCCTCCATACGAAATCGATTCCCCATATCCTACTAACCCATTGCTCGCCTCGACCCTCACAAGTAGCACCTCCATCGGGTGCTCGGCTCCTCCCTTAATGGCTAGGGCATCCCTCTCATAGATCTCATCAGAAAGCCTGAGTATCACACTCTCAATACTTTTAATTCTCAACCATATCCACCGTTCAATATCTACTCAAGGACTTTTATATAAGGGTTCTCCTTGGCTAGTTAAAACATCTGGAAGATTCTTCAGCGCCTAATAACCTCACTTAGATCAAATAAATACATTAATCTCAAACGCTTTTATATCTTAAGTAT
>JAVVGE010000205.1:0-3569 GCA_032249255.1 Desulfurococcales archaeon
CACTGATCCAGATAGTGATTCTTGTGTTAATAGGTTATAACTGAAAGCCTCGCCCCTTCAGGGCAGGGAGGAGGTCAGTTTTAAGATACGTAGATGAGTCAGAGACTCTCAGGAGCTGAAAGTGTCCCCTTAAAGGAATAAGGGATAATATCTGTAGTGATCTCGATAGCTGATCTAGGTATAAGCACATGTATTCGTGTTTAACTATTTATGATTAAAAGGGATCTTACTGGGCTCCAACTCTTTGGAATTAAATGGAAGCTAGGCTATAAATCTCTGTTCTGCCCTAAGAGTGTGCGAGGCTTCTTTCTTTTGTGGATTCCCATGCTTCGATTAGTTTTCTTGAGCATGGCACGGCTCGTAAAGATCCTTCTCCACGTTCTATGCATGCAAACGCTATATAGCCTTCAGCAGCGAGGCTATTCATTGTTATATTGAAGATCTCGAATCTATATCTAAGCCCTCTAGTTCTAGCCTCTTCAAGCTCAAGCCTCACAGAGATTTCATCCCCCCATCTAAGAGGGCTTCTAAATCTAGCATATACCTCTATTCTTGGGAGATGTTGATGTATATCATGTAGACCAACAGACCTATATAGATCCTCCTCAGCCCTTTCAACGATCCTCAGAATACTTGAGAAATGCGCTATTCCCGCAGCATCTGTCTCAGACCAGTAAACCCTGTACCTCATCTCAAACGGCATATACAGACCCATCATTAGTTCCTATACTCGTCCTATAACTCCGCGTTTCCCCGCTAACAGTGTTTGATGGTGTTTCCGAATACTTGTATCTCCGTTAGCGGGGTTGGGCCTAGGCCCGGGTTCACTGGCTTCGCCAGAGCCGCATGGGTGCCCGTCGAGTCAAACGCCACGGGCCCCCATCTGAGGATAAATACTCCAAGCCGATGTTTATAGCCCCCACAACGTCTCTCTCAACAACCCTGCCATCAACATATGCTATCCTCAACACTATCTTCATAACCTTGTATCTACCGTTATTCCCCCTCACCGCAGTGCGGATCACAAGAGGGCTGTAGCCATCAATCCTCTTCCTAGAAAATGGATCCACGCTTGAAGAGCCCTTCTCAGATACCCTTACAACGTGTATGGGCCTATCCTCGAGTGACCCTTGGCTCCCGAGATCCTTAGGGCTTTGAAGCCCTAGCGATAGAGGCTGAGCTACTGCGGTGAGCGGCCTGGAGAGACCACTGAGAAGTAGATAGTGGGGAGAGACAATGAACTGCTATTCCTGAGAAGCGGTAACAGGAGAGATCCTTTCAAGTAAAATTTAGCTGCCAGCAATGGAGAAAGGATTATCTTCCTCCGCTTGCCCTCTCGATGGTTGCTGGCTTTCTCTTGTTTGGTGTTGCTGTGCTTCTTGATCCACAAGGATGTTATTACATCTCTATGGCCATAGAGGGATTTCCACCTCCTCTACAAAGGCCTAAGGATCTCTATGGGCTCACCGGTGGCTGTTGAGTCCAGCGGAAAGGGGCTCCTATATAGACTCAAAGCCCGAAGCCCTTCTAGGCAGAGCCCCATCCAGGGCTTTGGTCTCGGGAGCTCTAAGCATCATAGCATCCCGAGGATATCCATATATCCAGCACATCTGAATATCACCTCATCATCAAATATGATTAAGGATTAGATGCCTATAAGCTTAAGCCTAGATAACAAACTAATATAAAAATATTCCTATTAGCATAAGAAAAATACAACCCAATTATCTAGATCTCTATCTCTTTCTTAGAACAGCTTCTCTCCACAGCTCTGCAAGATCCTTTCTGCCTGATTTTAGGAGAGCTCTTAGCATCCCGATTTCATCTATATTTAGCCAATCTTGGAAGGATCTATAGATCTCCTGTAGATCGTCTATGGAGAGGTTAGGCCTTCTTGCCAGGATCTTGTTCAACTCTGCCGAGGCCCTCATAACAGCATCTCGCTTTGGTTGCACTTCTTTTATAGATTTCTCAATGTCACCCACTTTAAGGGATCTAATAACGATTGAAACTATATTGTTTATCTCTCCAGGCACGCCTAGGAGGGAGTCTCTGAGCCTTATTCTTCTAGAAGGCAATAGGAGAGCCAGGATGCAGAGGTATCCCCACAGCAATGAACCAGAGGAAACAATGAAGGTGGAGCTGTGGGTAGAGGTCACCCCGAGCTGGAGCCCTGTGATATGGATCCCGATGAAAAGGGTTCCTGAGGGCTTTGAAGCCAAGGGAAGAGGGCTTGAAAAAACCAAGCCCAATGAAACCCAAACCTCAGGGTATGTTTAACCTACTAAGTATTATGGCCATTATAATATTAACAACATTGATCCTCAGCTCATAAGGATCCCTTTGGATCGATACATAAGAGCATGCGGGCACATAGTAGTGGGAGAACACAAGCTAGGATCTGAAATAAAATATATCTAGAGGAGCCTCACCCAATGTGAACACTCTCGAAGTGAATGCTGGATTCACATATGTTACTACCATTAGAAGAGCTGGGAATCCATTGGGATCACATGTGAACGCAATATCACCCTGACCGGTGCATAGCCTTTGATAACGGATGTATAGCTATAGGTCTTATATAGCTTAAACGATCCAGACCAAAAGATCATACCTATGCGATGTGACATATCGACCTTAGTTAGAGAGCCCACAGATGTTGTTAACTTTCCACTAGCATCGCCCCATATGGTGGTGTTAGAGGATCTGTCGAATATAGTCATTCTAAAGATCCGCTTATTGATGTTTTGAGCTTTATATGTAATGCCGAAAGCTTGCGTCTGAGCGTTAGGATCTAAATAAGGGATTGCTAGAGGCACCTTATCTTTTAAAGCCTCTGGGATTGATGGGTCGCTCGAGTCGAATATCTTCTCTCCAAGAGCGATCTCGTGAAATATGGAGAGCTCTCGTCTGACATGTAACATCTACAGCCATACGGACGGACTTGCACACAACGGTGGGAGACCCTGTAGGGTTATATTACATGAGGCAAAGGAGACCCCATTATTATTTTGATTCCTAGTCTCAAACCTCTTTACTAATGGAAATTCTCTTAGTGATAGCCTATGAACCTCTGTGTTAGCTATAGGGGATGTAAAGATCTCTGGATCATATACTATAGAGGCTCCAAAGGCGAGTATAGATGATCTGTTATTAGGGTCGTATGTTGAGAATTGGATTACTAGAGAGGGTTTCCAGTGTTTACCATATACCCTATAGAATTCAAGCCATTTAGAAACAATATCTCTTAGATCCTTTATTGTAAGCTTTATCATTGGAACTCCGGATCCAACCTTTGTTTTCACAAGCTCGGCAATATATAGAGTTTTTAAAAGTTAGTACATATATTGATCCGATTCCCCTATTTCAAAGAATTTCTCCTCCAGGCTTCTTCGGTTTTCATCCGACTGGGATCTATCATAGAGAATATCTCCCGCGACCAAGATGAGATCGGATGGAGGATGAGACTGTGTTTTAGCTCTAGATATATCTTAGATCTAAACATGCGGGATTGCATTATGTTCTTGGCTAGATTTGCGGGGCATCGACTCTTTTAAATATTATGTGGA
>JAVVGE010000206.1:0-3538 GCA_032249255.1 Desulfurococcales archaeon
ATAGAGAAAGCGTTGAAACTATGAGGATGCACGAGCTTTCTAAGGCCGAGGATTTTAGGCTCAGTAGATCTAAATCAATAGTATTAATAGCGGCTATGACCCCTCCCCTCTCCAGGGGTTTCTATGCTGGGGTCTCGGGTGTTAGCCCTTTGGTGGGGGTTTAATGCTTCTATCGTTGTCACGATATATACAGCCCTTTCGAGATCAATAATAATACCAACATACGATCTAGGGTTTGACATATACATAGGGTTTATCCCTATCCCAACGATATACATGCTAGTTCAACCGATACTCGTTCTATTTATTATTAAGCTGGCGGTAGTGATAAATCTCCTAGTAATCATTAATATAGCATCAATACTCATAACATCATATCATCTGAGAGCTTGGGAGCTCGGAATAGGAGTCATAGCCCTATCCATGTTATCGACTTCTGGATGCTGTGCAGGGCCTCCTCTGATTTTTCTAATAGCCCCTGGACTATCTAGACTCTTAGGGTATGGGGCATGGATCTATATAAACCTAGCTATAACATCTCTATTAGTGCTTATGTCGTTAAAGATCAAGTTTATATCAAAACCCAGACCTAGTATATCAGGTCTCACATGAAATCTTCAATATATTTTTCTGGCCTCCTTCTATTTTAATCTTCACCCCACCTGCTATGGCATATGGGTTTGGTCTCTACTCTTACAACATGAAAGCCTCGTCCTTTAGGGCGGGGATGGCTAATACTTATAAGCCTTTTAGGGCTTTGATCATTTTCGGAAGGGCTCTATGGCCTCAGGTGTTGAGGGTTTACTAACCATCTAGATAGGATAAGATGATGGTTAGTCCCGAGCCAGGGGCTGTAGAGCTCCTCAAGAGATATAATGTAGCTCTCAACTACGCTATAAACAGGATTCTGAGCCTAGATCTGAGGAGCATTGAGAGTGTTCATAATGCTCTATATAGAGAGCTGAGGGAATGGTTCGACCTCCCATCAAGGGTTGCTATTGACTGCTATAGGGATGCCCTTACAAATGCCAATGCCTGGAGGAACAATCCTAAGAAGGAGAGAAAGCCTAGGGTTAGGAAGCTAAGCATGTGGCTGTATCCAGGGCAGAGCTACTGGATCAGAGACGGCTACGTAGAAATTGCAGGAGGGATAAGGCTTAAGATCATCGGCTGGGATAGGAGATATGATGGCTATGAGAATGGAGAGGCAAGGCTAGTCTATAGAGATAATAAGATGATTCTGTGGATATCTAAGAAGGTGCCTAAGTTAAAGCCTTACCAGCCTAGGGATGCTATAGCTGTGGATATCAATGAGAAGAAGATCGTGTATGGAGATGATAAGATAAACAAGGAGAGGGACACCGAGATCGATGAAGCCCATAGATGGAAGAAGCTTGCCGAGAATCTCCAGAAAAAGTATTCCTCTCCAAGGTATCCTGCATGGAGGAGGAGAAAAGCTATACTAAATAGAATAAGATCCTATCACAGAAAGGCTAGGAACATTCTTGAGGACTGGGCTAGGAAAACATCTCTTGAGGTCGTGATGATGGCTAAGAAGCTTGGATACGCAGTAGCTAGAGAAGATCTCACAGGACTGATAAACACGCTGAGAAGGATCAAGAGCAAGGATCATAGGACAAAGCTGATCATAATGGGGTATTCAAGGCTTGGGAGGTGGATAGACTGGCAGGCAGAGAAATACGGGGTTCCACTTGCCATAGTAAACCCGAACGGGACATAATCGGAATGCCCAAAATGCGGCTCCAAGGACTTGGAGGAGGCAGGCTATAGAAGGCTTAGATGCCCTAGATGCAATTTCGAAACAGATAGAGACGTTGCCGGAAAACTCAACATTAGGAAGAGGGCTTTGAAAACCCTAAGAATATCAGGGGGATCTCTGACCCCCCAAATGACAGATGAGAACCCGAATAGATAGGTGGGACCGATGAACCGCCCATGGAAACCCCTATTAAGGATCCCTATTAAACTATGAGGTTTCGACAAAAATATTATGAGATCGTATACACCCTACCTAGATATGCCTTTAGGATAGCAGCTATTGATTAACCCTTGAACATTGGAGCACGATATCTACGAATATAAAGCTAAGAGGCTGACCTCCTCCCCGCCCTGAAGGGCAAGGTTTTCGGTTGTAAAGGGTTTTCCTAGCTGTAGGTTAAAAATATCCTTATTTAAAGTTAAGTGCTACCATGTGTTAGAGGGTGTTCCACATGGGCCATGTTTGGGTTGAGGCGTTGATCGGGAATCCTATTACAGGTAAAAGCGTTAGGGTTAGATCTCTTGTTGATACTGGAGCTACCTACACTGTCATCCCTCGTAGAGTCTTCGAGGAGCTAGAGCTCCCTGTTATCGGCAGGAAGAGCGTTAAGACTGCTAAGGGTGCTACGGAGCTTAGTGAATGCTTTGGTGTTATCGAGATTATGGGGAGGAGAGCAGGTTCACAGATACTGGTATCAGATGAGATAGATGTAGTGTTGATAGGTGTGCTAACCTTAGAAGCTCTAGGTCTTGAGGTGGATCCTACAACTGGTAGGCTGAAAGAGACCGAAATACTGCTACTCTAACTTTCAATTCCATTGAATGGATTCTAAACCATCATTGTTCACGTACAGTGTGGAAAGTTCTCTTATCTCCATTAATGGATTCTATTCCATTAAGCCGCTTGTCCCCCGATAGTCATTGATCATCACCGATATTCTTTTGTTTTGAGATTGCTGTGTTTTTTGATCCACAGGGTTTCTATGGTTTCCCCGTGACATCAAGGAACCCCCACCTCCCCCAAAGAGACCTTGGGATCTCTATGGGCTCACCGGTGGCTGTGAAGTCCAGCGGCACTGGGCTCCCATCTAGGGCTAGACTTGAAACCCTGAAGCCCTTCTGGGCATTGCCCTCATAAAGGGCTTCGAGGGCTTTTAGATAGATATTTATCAATGCAACTACCTCTCTATGCCATTTCTCACCTCCCTTGCTGCAGATCCCTATTCTACCCTCCCCATATTCTATCGGTGCCTTATGTATTGGGCATGTCTTCGAGGTGTTCTTAGGATTAACCATTAAAACCGGTACTCCGTATTCCCTAGCCTTATCTATTATCACGTTCAGCTCACCCTTCAACGCGCTCTGATATATCCTATGCCTTAATTGCTTATTCCTATACCTAGCGATCATAACCCTTATATCTTCCCCCGAGATTCTCTCAATAACTATCACCCCTCTCATCCTCATGGCGTCCCTTACTATTAGGTTTGCTATCTTCTATCTATAATCCCTCTTTTTCTTTCTCTCCTTAAGCTTTTTCATAGCCTTCCTAGCCTCCCTGCTACCAGATCCATTTCTCCTCTGAATGCTCTCCTTCCTATAGCTATAGCCCAATGTCGTCTTTGCAAGGTCTGTCTCGAGGATTACTGCGAATGCCCCGTAGAGAGTTGCTACAGAGTTCTCATTAACATCAACAGGCTTAATAATATTCTCTGGCCTGTAGATCTCGACCTCCTTCTCTAGGGATAGGTGGAAAAGC
>JAVVGE010000207.1:0-3535 GCA_032249255.1 Desulfurococcales archaeon
TAAGGAGGGGAAGAAGAGGGACTATAGGATGAAGACAGCAAACATGATAGTAAGGGACGCACTGAGGATGAGAGGAGTGATAGTTATTGAGAGGATCTCGGGAGATAATATAAGGGTTATGATCGCTAGGTATAGGAACAAGCAATTGAGGCACAGGATATATCAGAGTGCTCTGAAAAGAGAGCTTAATACAATAATAGATAAGGCAAGGGAGTACGGTGTGCCGGTATTGATGGTAGATCCTAGAAACACATCTAAAACATGCCCAATACACACTGCCTTGATAGAGTAAGGAGAGGATAGGTGCTTGTAGCAAGGGAAGCGAGAGGTTACACAGAGAGGTAGTAGCATTATTAAATATTTATTTAAGGGGCATCGAAACCCTTTATGAGGGCAACGCCCAGAAGGGCTTCGGGGTTTTAAGTCTAGATGGGAGCCCGGTGCCGCTGGACTTAAAATCCAACCCATGAACCCATAGAGATCCCAAGATCCCTGTGAGGGAGGTGGAAGCCCCCCAATGCCACAGGGCTAAAAACCCTGTGGATCGAGAAGCACAGAAATCCAAAACAAATAAATATCAGTGATAATCAATGATCATCGGGGGACAAGCGGTTTAATCATATCCACTATATTAGCATCCCTCTACTAGATCCATGAGGGTTTTAGCAATATAGATCTCTCCCTCATATCTATTTCCCATGGCTTCCATATTTTTTATTTCCTCTTCTCCTGTGAATCCTGTGAGTACTAGTATACCTCTAACTCCTGAGTCTATAGCTAGCCTCATATCGGTGTCAAGCCTGTCTCCAACTACTACGAGCTCTTCCCTAGGGACTCTATATCTATTGATAATGTACTCAACTATCCAGGGGTTGGGTTTCCCAGCTACATAGTCAACTTTTCTACCGCTGGCTTTCTCGAGGGCTGCTATTATTGCTCCGGCTCCAGGGTCTAGCCCGTCTTCTACGGGGATTAGGTGGTCTGTGTTTGTTGCTATGAAGAGGGCTCCTCCTAGGAGGGTTCTGACAGCTGCTCTTAGCTTTGCGTAGTTAAGGTTTCTGTCGAGCCCCACCACTAGTGCTCTAGCTCTCTGGTGATCGCCTAGTGTGAGGATCCTGTGGCCTGCTAGGATGAGCTCCTCGATAAGCCCCTCCTCCCCTATAGCATATACCTCCACCCTTCCCTCTCTGAGGCGTAGCCACTCGGATGCCAGGAAACCGCTGGTAATTACTGTCTCGCGCGACGCTTCTACCCCTAGTCTTCTGATGGCTTCTGCATAGGATTCCCTACTCCTCGTCGAGTTATTTGTTAGGAATAGGATCTCGACACCCCTCTCCATAAGCCTTTTCAAGGCTCTCAGATTATCCTCGAGGGGTCTTGAACCTATCCAGACAACCCCATCGAGATCTACTAGAATCGCTCCCAGCCTGTCTAGGCATCCGCGGAGTCTTTTCAGCATCTAGTATCCTAGTGCTGCATTGCTGGGGGGTTAATAGCTTATAACCTTATGATGCTAATCATCAATGGTAAATTATATTGAATATAGCCCTAGCGATCATAGCTCTTCTCATATCCCTAGCATTATCCCTAGCCCTTTCATGGATCATATATAGGCTAGGCACCAGGCTAGGGATAGTTGGTAGGGATGTGCATAAGAGCTGGGAGAGCTATGCTGTTAGGATAGGCGGGGCTGCTCTTGTAGTAGCCCCGCTGGTGTCCTTCGCTACCGCCCCGTCTAAGGATACTCTAGCCCTTCTCCTTGTGAGCCTCGTATCTGGATTGATAGGGCTTATAGATGATCTCAGATCCTTTCCAGCTGTTAGGAAGGTGCTGATAACAGTGATCCCGGGGCTTATACACCTCCTACTAGGTGTCTACGAGCCCAGGCTATACATACCTCTTCTTGGAGAGATTAGCGCGAGGATCCTATATATATTCCTAATCCCAGCCGCATATGCCGTGGCCCTCAACGCGGCTAACATGATGGACACCCATAACGGGATCCTCGGGGGGTCTATATTGATAACCATAGCAACCCTATCACCAATAATAATATCCAGATCCCTTAACCAGGATACCTCAGCACTAATCATATCATCCATCACAGGATCCCTAGCAGGCTTCCTCATACTCAACATCTACCCAGCAAAGATATTCGTGGGGAACGTGGGATCCCTCATCATAGGATCCTGGATAGCCTTCCTAGGAATATACGGAAGATCAGAGTTCCTCCTAATACTAGCCCTATTCCCAATGATAATAAACGGCTTCTCAATAATAACAAGCATAGGCGGCCTAAGAGAGAAGAGCGCGATAAAGATAAGACCAGTATTAGTTGAAAAGGGCATGATCAGGGCCAACAAAGATCCAAAAGCACCAATAACAATAGCCCACCTAGCAACAGCAACAACAAGCAAAGGAATAGGAGAAACAGAGCTAGTAATAAGCACATGGATACTATTCTACATAGCATCAATAATAGCAATAACCCTCTACGCCATCCCGCTTGTCCCCTGATACTCATTGATTGTTGCTAAGATTCTTTTGTTTTGAGATTGCTGTGTTTCCTGATCCACAGGATTCAAAAAACCCTGTGGCATCGGGGGACTCCCCACTCCACCTCCCGGGCTATATGCCCTGGGAGGCTTCTCGGGATGGCTGTTGAGCCCAGCGGCCTGTGCTCCCCCTCTAAACTTGAAACCCCGAAGCCCTTCAGAGCATTGCCCTCATACATGGCTTCGGCCTCGGAAGCTCTAAGTTTTGCTGGGCTTGATATCTCTGATCAAGCCCTCTTCCCTTGGTTTCAAAGTCCTCAGGACCCTTTTCATCAAGATCTATATCACTGGGCTCCTCCCGCTCGGGGTGACCCCAACCCACAGCTCTTCCTTCATAGAGACCACCGGTTCATTGCTGTGGGGAAACCCCCGCCTCCCGGCTCTCTATGCCTCTCGATATCCACATGAGCCCTACTTGGGTCTCTACTCTTCACATGTACCGTGGGCTTAACAGAGAATTTTTCTACCAAACCTTGTAAATTAATATGAAACCAAAACAGCCTCAGAACGGCAGTGCTTGGTTTGGATAAGCTGGGGGCTTTGTTAGAGCTGTCGCCATTTCTAGCAATTCTATGATCTAGAGATTCTGCTGAGAGGTGGTTCCTCGAATTAGATCATGGGGGAATCTATAAATAATAGTGGAAATATTAGGGCTGTAGCCTTTTTCATGATAGTAGAGATCTTTTTATATTCTTTCATTATCAATTAAGGTTGGGTGGAGGTTAGGAACAAAGAGAGGTCCAGGGATAATGGCTAGGAGGATGAAAAAGAGGGATAAGAAGTGGATGTGGGTTGCAAAGCCGGGCGACAGGATCTTTGTGAGTAGGGCTGCTGTTATACCCTCAAAGCAGTTATCTAGGAAGGAGTTCAGGGCATTGGAAGAGATCCTCAACATATATAACAGGATGCTTTGGAGATATGCTAACCCACGCATCTAGGAATATTATCGAGAGCTACTACAGGCTTAAGAATGAAAAGTA
>JAVVGE010000208.1:0-3481 GCA_032249255.1 Desulfurococcales archaeon
TATCAGCAGGCTTCATACACTCAAGGCCTTTATCCCAGAACTCACTCTCATAAGGGGGTATTGAAGGCATTAAGGCACCTATTTCCTCTTTTCTTTTATAGCTTAAAAATATTTAAGTGCACAATATTAGTTAAAATTAATCTCAAGCAAATCTAAAGGATTAAATATTAATATTAAGGATCTTACAGATTTCTAGACTTCCCACATTATAATAAAGATATATAGCTTTTTGATCCATATTATATGCTCAGAAGAAAGAAGCTCTATAGATCATTTAATTTTCTGCTTTATAATAGATCATGAAACTCTGCTTATTCTTAGTAAATACTGCTTAAGATTAATATCACACAAACATTCAAGTACTACCTTAATATCCATCGATCTATGTATTTACCGAGAGAATATGGCAGTATAGAGAAACTTGAAAACCCAGCCCTCATGGAGTAGAGATCGCGGATCTTAGATTCTAAACTCCTCAAGAGCCTGTAAAGCCCTCACTTTCTACCCCTAACAATAGCTAGAGATCGTTCTGGTTTCTATAATTAAGAAACTAGGTTTATAGCATCGGTTCCACCTATTATTACCTGGATAGTACTATCAGGGTTCTGGTTTCATTGGGCTTGTTGTTTGCCAAGCCTTCTTCCCTTGGTTTCATCACCCTCGGGATCCCTTTTCATCGGGATCCATATCACTGGGCTCTGCCCGCTGATGGAAATTCCAACACCATAGCTTCACTATCATAGGAGCCTCTGGTTCGTAGCTGTGGGGAAACCCCGCATTCCTTATAAATCAACATGAAATCTGGAATAGCTCATGGGGAAGTCGCTTTGTCCTTAATGATCTTCTTTGTCTCTACTACTAGATTCTCAATTGTAGGTGGACTCCTTTAATGACATCCTGAGTTTCTCAATAATAGAATCTATGACGAGAGATTCTATATCATAATCATAGCCTCTCTTTATAGCCTCCTCTATAATCTTTCTAGGTAGATAGATCATAGGGAATCCTTGATCGCTCATCTAGGCATTAATCCCTAATCGATATAGATGCAAACCCTATTAAAAGGTACTAAACTCTTATTACTAATTACAACACGTAAGCCTTGCTCTTCAGGGCTAGGATAGCTATGGCTTATAAGCTTTCTAATTTTGGTCTTTAGAGCCTGGAGCCCAAGATGATGGGCTCTTGGAAGATCTCTGGTCACTCAACTGCCGCTTGTCCCTCGATGGTTGTTGATTATCGCTGATATTCTTTTGTTTGGTGTTGCTTTGCTTCTTGATCCACAGGGTTTTTAGCCCTGTGGCATCGGGGGACTTCCACCTCCCCCATAGAGATCTTGGGATCTCTATGGGTTCATGGGTGGCTGTTGAGCCCAGCGGCATGGGGCTCCCATCTAGGCTTGGATCCCCGAAGCCCTTCTGGGCATAGCCCTCATACAGGGCTTCGGTCTCGGGAGCTCTGAGCATCATCGCTTCCCGAGTATATCCACGCCCAGGTCTAGCAGAGATTATTGCCTCATCATCAATACAATTATGGATTGGGTGCTTATAAGCTTAAGCCCAGACAACAAACGAATATAAAAGCATTCCCACTACCATGAAAAAGGATACAGCCCAGATGACAGGTTAAATCCGAATAGATGGGGGAACTGTAATCCGCCTGAAAGGGATGACAATCACGGTCTGAGGGGGGATGGGGCGAGGAGGTCAGGGCGAGCTAGTCTTTAGAGAATCTTTTATATATTATATATGATATGAGGGCTGCTGCGGCTGCTGCTGAGAGTATTATTAGTACTCTGGCGAATATTGCTAATCTAGCTATGAACCTGAATCCTGTTGAGATCTCATCCCAAAATAGGATTGCTATGGGGATGATCACGGCTAAGGTTATTATGAGGAGGGTGAGGTATAGGAGCCAGGGTCTTGTGAGGATCTTGACGATCAGTGGGATCCTATATCTTCTAATCCTCTCCAACTGGATCATCTCTTTGTCGTGTTAGTGGTGTTTGTTATGCTGTATGGTATTGTTATGAGTGGCTGTGCGGATCCTGTGAGGATCACGATGTTCGCCCCGCTCTCGGCTATCTGCCTCATGCCTAGGAGCCATAGGTAGAGCTGCGCCGTGGCAGTATCGTTACCTGTGGCTGAGAGTACTACGAGTAACGCGTCTCTTGTTGCGTTCGCATCTATTATCCTTGCTTGTGCAATTCCTTGGGCTCTCAACACCTGTGCCTGTCTCTCAGCGTCAGCCTGTATAATTGTTCTCTGTCTCTCGTACTCAGCTGCTATAGCCCTCTGCTGTGCCGTGAGCTTCTCCTCAATAGCCTTTAGGAAACCCTGAGGAGGTGCTATTCTGAGAACCTCTATACCTATTATCTCAACGGCTCCAACCAAAGATTCATCCGTACCAATCTTTCTAAGAATAGCCTCCCTTATAGGTAGATCCAGCTCTCCCCTCTTCTCAATAACCTCTACAGCCGTGTAGTTGGCTATGACATTCCTAACAGCCTCCCTAATGATCTGGCTTATCTGCCTCTCCCACGCTAGGTCGGGATATTTTCTATAGAGATCCACAGCCTTTTCGGGCTTTATAACATATCTCACATTGAGATCAACCTCGATCATGAGCCCATCCCTAGAGAGAACCTCAATAGGCATTTCCTTAGAGCCGGGCGCCATCAAGATTCCTTGGACAGCGATTGGGATCATAACCACCTCGACCCAGGGAGCCTTAACGAACCAAGAGGGTCCTGAGGGTCCCTTGGAAATGGAGCCGCTAATAGGATCTACTAACACAGCGATCCTACCAACATCTACGAAGGCAACTATACTGAATGCGGCTATGGCCAATATCGAGAAGACAATAGCAAGGATCACGGCTAATGCAAATACCCTAGCGATCTTCAGCACTATACACCTCCATACACTACTTAACCTAGCATTTTAAAATATCAACCTCCTCTAAGCTCTAAAGGAACGGCTTCTTATGCCGGGCTGTTTCAGTTTTCATGATTATTTGTAATACTTATTTTCATTGATGTCTGAGACCTCTTAGTGCTATGAGGTATGCTGATGCTTATAAACCTCAGAGATATATACCTATCGGTGACCCCGGGTTTCCGAGACCCGTAGGGCTTTGAAGCCCCTGGCGACAGGGGCTGAGCCTCTGCGGTGAGGGGGCTCGGGGAGACCGTTGAGAGGCAGGTGGTAGAGAGTCTTGAAATCATCGAACATGAAAGACTATGAACCACCACCTGCTGAGAAACGGTCTCATGTGTCACTCTATACTGTATCTCTTGCAATGCCGAAGACTTATTCCTTAATGATCGCAGGGAAATTGCAAAAGCCGTGTGGATCAGAGAGCACAGCTGTTTCGAAATGAGAGAACCTGAGGGCTGTATCCTTTTTCACGGTAGTAGGAATGCTTTATATTCTTTCATTATCAATTAATGGTTGGAGTGGAGGTTTAGGGGCGAACGAGG
>JAVVGE010000209.1:0-3460 GCA_032249255.1 Desulfurococcales archaeon
GCTAGGACATAGTTTATAGCCGGCTTCTTACCTATTAGAACCACATTCGACGCCTGCTGCGCCATATCCGCTCACCGCAGCACATTATATAACGGGAAGCTTATATATCTTTCTCTCAGCCGTGTTCTATATAGGATCTTTGAAGAAATATGGTGGGAATATAGCTGGGCATATATATCGTTTCTATACTTTTTTCTTAATAACTTCAAACCTCTCAGGGGGTCTCCTCAATATTGCTATGGATGAGGTTATAAATGTCCAGAAAGAGCTGGGGTATGATGCGAGAAGACCTAGTATAAAGTACCTAAGGTTTCTACCAACCATATAGCCCGTAACACCCCAATGAATTAGCCATAAGATCATAGCTATGATTCCCATAACATAATACAGAGGATCTAGATATATAATGTTTAGAGCTGTTAGCACAGCAAACAAAGCTGAAGATGGGAATATTAGAAATCCAGACATGGTTGCTATAGACGTCCTTATTCTTGATCCATGGGGCAATATGTGCAGAGATTCAATGATGCCCCATGTCCATCTTCTTCTCTGCCTTAGAAAATCCCTAGCCGTTAAGGGCGAGGTTATATTAACCCCACTATAGCTGAAGCCCATCCTAAAACCATTTGAAACAGCTATCTGACCATAGACCAGATCTTCAGCTTTGCTATCAAAATCCCAGGAGATGGCCTCATCGACTTCTGCGTTCACGCACATGGCCTCTCCATGAATCCATACAGGCTTGCTCAGTGTTTGGAATAGAGAGCACCATGTGAGACAAGCACTTGTCCTCATATAATCCAGAAAAGTATATAATCTAGATCCTCGATTCCTTGGGTATATCACTGTCTCTAATATATCGAAGTCGCCTCTATAAAAACAATCATTGATAAACCCCTCAGTTGGGATAGAATCGTCATCTAGATATAGGACACGATATCTAATGCTAAGCAGACCTTTTCTAATAAGATCAAGCCTGTATAGCCTAGCATATTCAAGAGCCCTAGCCTTATACCTAGCTCTTGATCTAAAGCTTTTGGGAACAGTAATTATTCGATCAATATATAGAGATCCCTTAAAGTCTGTTCCCTCATCAATAACCACCCATATCTCGATAGGAAGATTCATCTTGGAGTTCATTTCCTTAACCCTCTTAGCAATATCATATGTAGTGGTATTGCCAATAGTTGTAATTTGTATAATCAACAGATCCACCTTTGATAGGCTTTGAGATCTTCTACCAACATTAACTATATATCCAGCAGCCATAATAAAGATTATTGAGACTGCACTTATTATCCACACTATAATAACTATAATAACTACCATCGATAATTGCAAACTGTCTACACCTTTTTTGCATAAGAATATAAGGGAAGGATGCTTATATATTTTATTTTTTAAACTTAATTGTTGCATCAATTCTATAATTAACTAGAAATTTGACAATTCAAGGAAAGGAACTAATAGGAGTGCTGGGGTCAAGACCTATTGGGATTTAATGAGTGATCCTTCAAGAATGCGGATTATCATGACCGATTAGGATAGCAGTACAGAGAAGGCAGAATATAGAGAGGCTTGTGATAATGCCTAAAGAATCTTTAAATATAGGGCTAGAGTTGAAGAGCATGCAGTTATTGATTACCTGATTAGAGTATACTTAGATGCTTCCATAATTATGGCCTGGTGATCTCTAGGTATTCTCGAGGCATATAATGAGTTAAGGTATGTTGCTCCTCAGCGGTTGTCTAGCCCGATCTCCCTGTTAAGGGATTTGATAGCCCTGAATATGCTGCTCCTGAAAGTGCTGGCACTAGCAATATGATCTAGATCCTTTGGCAGGCACTTGCCATCAAATGGTTTTCCTGCTAGCTCTTTCCTCCTGCCCCAGCGTCCTCCCTCCAGGTTGTCCAGAATTTCTGTTGGCGATAATATGTCGAAGATCTTGTTATGGTCGGCTCCGTATCTCTTGGATATATAATAGATCTCGTTGTAGAAGGATATGACGAGTGCTCTGAGGGCATTTGTTCCTAGTTTTACTATCTCGGCCTCTTCATAGCTTAGGCAGTAGATCTTTGCACCATACTTTTAGCCTACCTTGTTGTAAGGCTTAAGACATACCCCTGGGGGCATGATCCACTACTTGTTCCTATAACAATCCTCCTGGGGGATCTTATGTCCTCCTCTATATGCATCTCCCTAAAGAACATGGGCATGTATACAAGATCTTCTCTTCCAAATCTCCTCATAGCCCCAACAGGCATCGTGCTGTGTATAATAACCGAAGATCCTGTGGGTATTTTGGAGACAAGATCCTCAACCCTGTCTTCTGGAACGCATATGTGGTAGATATCAAAGCCCCCCCAGATCCCCGGCTCTTTTCCCACCATCAAGGGATCTGCTGGGGTCTATATCGTAGTAATAATAGCTAGTACCCATGACATCCCTTATAACTGTGGCTATAGCTCTACCACAGGATCCGGCTCCTACGATGATGATACTATGATCTCTGGGTGCATCCATATTCCTAGCTAGAAGAGCCCCTCCTCCATCATTGATCCTTGTGCGGGTTATTGTTATTGATAGGGGCTCGGCAGATCTATATCCTCCTAGATCTTTCGCCAACATGCTCACATTAAACATTATAGAGGGGGTGAGCCTAGATATAAGAGTTTAACACTCTAGGAAAGATCCGGAAGTGTTCTTCTGGATCTGTGGCTTGCCTCACTAAATCATACAGAGGGATCTTCCCAGAGTGAACGAAACATGAACAAGTGTGAACATCCCATATTTAGATCCCCTTGTTCTGGAGGGTCGAAGAACCTAGGATCAGATCCTGGTGAATCTGATCAAACGCAGCTAAACAACATAGGAATTCACAATCCTTGGGGGAGATCGTGAACCTATTATATGATTCCCAGGGCGGTTATGAATTTCCCCGTGGTTCATCAATGTTGACGCGTCTAGCCCCTCTAACAATGAATGATATATTCTCTAAAGGGTTAGTGAAGAGGTTGGATTTAACAAAACTCTGGAAGCTTCGGGGATTGGTAGAACAATATCGCATAACCTATCCATCTGGTAAGAACAGGGTTCTGGTGATGTTATTGCTAGAGCTCAACAATATCATGAGAGATACAGATTGAGGTTATACCAATAGCCTCACCCTTCAGGGCAGGGATTAGGATTTATAAGCCCTACATCTTCTGTTTTTTGTAATGATGCGTGTGAGCCTTGAGGCACTCTCTATTGATACTTGATGGAAATGCTAGGCATACATTATTAAACCTATGCCTCTGAGGCTATGATAGAAATGCATAGGCATAATCACAGCCACAAGCGTTTCTCTAGGGAATGCCCCAGATGCGGGTATGTCGTGGAGACCCAAGAGGGGCACATATTCAAATGCCCTAAGTGTAAGTTGAAAATGAATAGGCATAAGGTTGCATCTATAAACATT
>JAVVGE010000210.1:0-3440 GCA_032249255.1 Desulfurococcales archaeon
CCCAACCCCTATATAACACGATACAAAGGTTAAAAAGCATAACGATCCAAAGCCCTACCCCGCCTTAAAAGGCGAGGTTTGCTTAATCCTAGTATCACGTCACAAGATCTCAAGATCCTATATCCCTTCATAGTTATTAACTCAGGGTCACCTGGCCCAGAACCTATAATGTATATCATATGACACCCCTATCCTATCTCTCTCTTTGCTGCTATGTATTGGTAGCAATTATAGAGATACTCTTGATCACGCCTGTCCTTTGAAGAGAGGGTCACACAACGATTCTCCCCTTTTCAACCTTATACTCTATTGGCTCTATGCAGTGTGCCGCGAATCTCATTTTCTTTATATATAGATATCTAGACACCTTCTTCTTCATGATATCCATCTCTATATTAGCCACCACAACGCCGTCTAATGTATTCTCGATGGTCTTAAGCCACCCAGCTATCTCTTCAGAATCTGTGTGAACAACCACGAGCGATGTTATCCCATACCCCTTAGATACTATAGCCCTAATCCTTTTAATAAGTTCAGTCGCGCCGCTTATCTCTCCTGAGGATAGGATCTCGTTATAAGAGTCTATAATCATGACCCCCCTTCCTCCTTTCTCAGAAACATATGATGCTTCAACCCTAGTTGCTGAGAGTATCTCATCCATTGAGAGCGACTGGAGAGATCTGGCTATGATGTCTAAAGAAGGTTTTAGAGGAGACATTCTATATGAGAAGCCATCTATAATCCTTAGCCTCCCGCTAGATATAGAAGATCTAGCAGCATCCTCGCCAATAAGGCTCGAGAGAGAAGTAACGACATGCAGAGGATCATCGTCTAGGGCTAGGTAGATCACATACCCACCTTTAGCGAGATGATAGGAAGCTATATTTCTAACCAGCAAACTCTTCCCACCACCAGAAGGACCCACAATAGCAATCATAGACCTAGGATCCACACGCTCAACACACCAATCAAGGGCTTTTACACCAAACACAAATCCCTTCAGATCAGATGCCATGATACCCCCATATAATGAGGCAAGTGAAAATATATCTTCATAACCACACATAATATACTTACTATTACACATTAAGTAAGGTCCCGACAACCAGGCAACCTAGCTCTTTAGGGCAAGATAGTGTCTGTATTTTTAAGCTTTCTAAGGAGATATCTATAGCTGTGATGAGGTATATAGTTTTGAAGGCTTGGGGGTTGATGTCTCAGATGGACACCCCTCAGAGTGCCCCCGATGTCCCTAGGGGGGAGACCCCGAGCCGTACCCCAACCCGATGATCATTGAGGCGGAAACAATGACCCCTACCAGAGAGGTGATACTAGAGACCCCAGTATAGAATAGATGATCTACTATAGAATTGAAAGAAAGATAGAATTGAAAGTTAAGCGCTGCTTAGCAGATCTGCTGAGGTAATCGTAGGGTAGGAAACGTGCCCGAGTCTCTCGAGGGGTCTTAGGTGTGCGTCTATAGTCGTTTAGTGATCATGTATGGTGTGCCTCTATATATCACAACTGTTTCCTCAAACTGGGCAACTTGTCCTCCACTGATTTCCGTTAATACTGGGTATGGGTGTAGGGCGCCTCTGCCTCTCAGCCTTTCGAGGATCTCTTCTATATTTTCCCCTGAATCTGAGAGCCATCTCGCGCAGAATGGCAGACCCCTAAACCTTGTGGAAGCCTCTCTAAGCACCCTCTCTTCATCCTCCGAAGCCTTGATCTTCGATTTCTTGACCGAGTATATAGTGACTAGCTTCTCTTCCGAAACCAGTCCTGCGCCATTTGTTATGAAAGGCTCTATAGCATATACACCTCCATCCCTGAATTTCCATGGCACAAGCGACTCTGGATAATTAGGTATCGATTCTCCAGCATGGATCCTATATCTATCGATTCTGTGCCCACTAAGATTTCTAACAGGCTTGAGGGAATACCTCTTAGCCGTTTCCTCAACAACCCTCCCAACCTCTCTGAAAGAGATGCCAGGAGCCACCTTCTGGAGGGCCTTCTCCAGAGCTTCTCTCGCAGCATTAAGTATAGCTGAATAGCTCCCACCCAGATCTATTGTTATAGCCGTATCCACTATATACCCATCAACATGAACCCCGAAATCCACCTTAGCGAGCCCCTCCTCAGGAAAGGTTGTTCTATCCTCTATAGTCGGTGTATAGTGAGCCGCTACAGATCCTATGGATATGTTTACAGGGAATGCTGGCTCTCCCCCATAGTATCTGATCAGACTCTCTATCCTCTCTGCCACATCTAGAACCCTGGCTCCCGGCACAGAGATCCTGGGAATCTCCTCCTTAACCTTAACAGCTATTCTCCCCGCTTCTAGATATCTCTTAAACTCTTCCTCAGTCAGCTTAACCACCGGTTTCCATGGTATATATAGCTAAGCCGTTTAAAGACATGCTGTAGATCCTGACAATGATAGATAGCAGACGTCGCCCTCTATGGTGAGATATTTTAAATTTTAGGACTCTAAGCACCCAAAACCAGATATTCCTTGGGATATAAGAACTCTCTAAGCATGAGGTCTCCCATCCGCCGTTCTGAAACTGTTTTTGGGTTTCGTATAGTTTATAAGGGTTCATAAGTATGAGAATATGGTTAAATGTGCAAAGAAGCTCATTGAAGATCCTTGAACTTGTGAGGGCATATAGTGTGCCTATTAGGGATGGGAGGGCATCGGAGCTTGTAAATGGCTGTTTATGATCTCCAGAAAGCTATAGATCTGAAGATCTGATCTAGTATTATATACAGTGGAGATACGCTTCCCAGAGCTTGTTAGAAGGAGGTGGAAAGCTGATCACTAATATGGGTTTAAAGGTACGTATTCCGTGAATTCCGGAAGATAGGGCTTTCAAGAAACGCCTTAAGGGTGAGCTTATGAAGGATAACCCTTACGCTACATACCAAGTAGACACTGTTATAAGGGTAGTATATTCATAATCAAATCCAAAGGAAGAGGTATCTAAGAGGAAGAGCTAGAAGGATAAGCTAAGGGCAGTAGGTTTGCTAGGTGCAAGACCATAATCATGAGGATCGATTATAAGACTAAAACAACAAAGAGATTAAAGATGGCACTAAGACCAGGGAGTACCTAGTTATATCCTGGAAACCAACATGGCTCAAGAACAGGGTTAGTGGGCTACATCTTTTTTATGTTTTATGTTAATAGAGATGTTTTATATTCGTTTGTTATCTTGGCTTAAGCTTATAATCATTCAATCCTTAGCATTTTGGATGATAAGGTGATAATCTCTGCCAGATCATGGTGTGCAGAGTCCTCGGGATGCTATGATGCTTAGAGCTCCCTAGACCGAGGCCCTATATGAGGGCTATGCCCAGAAGGGCTTCGGGGTTCCAAGCCTAGATGGGAGCCCGGTGCCGCTGGGCTCAACAGCCACCTATGAACCCATAGGGAT
>JAVVGE010000211.1:0-3379 GCA_032249255.1 Desulfurococcales archaeon
ATGTAACCATAAACTAACCCCTTACATCTGTCATCTGAGGGGCAGTCGGGGTGGCAACTGAAAGCCTCGCTTTTTAATGCTTATTAGCTTTCTGGTTATATTGTTCTTAGATGGGGGAGGCTCTGGCCACCCCCACTGCCCTCCAAATGACAGATATAAGCCCAAATAGATGGGGGAACAATGAACCGCCTGAAAGGAATGACGATCAAGATGGCGACCTGAAGGCGGGAGAGGAGGTCAGATAACGACCTCTATTCAGCTATAATATCTATCGGTTTCAATTCTTTTTATAGTCTCATGATGGATCGTCTTTATATGGGGCCTTACCTTTAGAGCCCTAATCATCATTGCGTTTAGAACACACGTATATCAATGGGGGTTCGGGATTTAAGGCTTGGTATTAAAAACTCTACCTCTAGCATCCTAGATCTCCGGTCGACTTTTCATCATAGCCCCACTATGCCCTTGATCTCCACCCATTCAGATACCCCAGACCACAGCTCCACTTTAATATGTTTCCATAGACTCATATCGCCAGAGATTGAGGAGCACGTGAAGAAGATAAAGATCGAGGTTGATGAGGATGCCTCGGAAAAGGGCTGAGCCCCACATAGCCTGTGACAACAGGGCAAGCCTCGCCCTTCAGGGCGGTGTTTTTAAGGCTTCTATGCTTTATAGTGCATAGGGGTTGGGTCTCAGTAGGCAAATATGCTAGTAGAATGTCCGACGGGGGGATCCCGAGGCGTGCCCACTGAAGACCCCCTGGAAGCATTCAAAAAGCAGATAGAGAAGAGGAAAAGGAGTAGGCGGAGAACCAATAGAGTAGCTCTATTCCCGAATAGATATGAGGAAGAGGTGCTATTCGATATTGGCTTGGCATGTGCTAGTCTGTGGAACGAGCTTAATTATGAGAAGAGGGGGCATTCTTCAATAGAGAGCTATCGCCTGGGAAGAGGGATGAGATTAATAGGTATAGGGAGATGCTTGGTGTTAATGCTGGTCAGGTTATTAATTAGAATGATGAGGCTTGGAACGCTTTCTACGAGCTCCTAAAGCTTAAGAAGCGAGGTGAACTACCACCTCACACTAGGAAGGTTTCTCCACCAGGCTACTGGAAGGATAGAGATACAGGGAAGAGGAGAGTACACGTACGATCAGAAATGATAGATATTATCTTGAGCCTACCAATGGTGGTGGGGGGCTATCTAGTCCTCGAGGACTTCGACCTAAGAGTAATAAAATATGTTGGTATGATTAGGTGGGATGGTAAGCAGGAGAGGCTTGAGATCATATAGAGGCTGGTAGGTGGCAAGCACACATACCAATAGAGGTTGGTGTTAAGCCACCTAAATCAAATCCAAAGGGCTATGTAAAGCCTAACTACAGGGATAAAAGGGTAGGGTTATAAACTCTAGATCTATCAAGCAGAGGGATCCCATAGGGGATAAGGAGGCATTCATTGATATGGGTCTTAATAACCTATTCGCTGTAGTAATCTCGGACGGATCAGCTTTGCTCGTCAAAGGCGAAAAGATCAAATCCGAGTACTACTGGTGGAAGAGGGAGATAGCTACATATCAATCTATAAGGGATGTGCTGAGGAGATTGGGAGATTGTAGGTATATTGACATGGATCTACTACCACGAGAAATACTTAGATGCTATTTATAAGAGGGATGAGAGGTTTAGGCATCTATACATAACAGCTACAGGTTTTTAGCAGATGAGCTGTATAGAAGAGGTGTTAGGAAGCTATACATAGGCTATCCATATATGCTTTCACAGGATAATGGCAATGAGTATAACACGAACATATGGAGGTATAGGAAGATAGTTCTTTGGATCGTGGATATATTCATGGAGTATGGTATAGACGTGGAGATAGTCCCTGAGGATTACACAAGCAAGGAATGCTCAATATGTGGAGTAAAACACAAGGAGGGAAGGGTATATAGAGGGCTGTATATTTGTAGGAAGACTGGGAAGAAGATCAATGCAGATATTAATGTAGCGCTAAACATAGCGGGAAGGCTGGGACACAGGGTAAGGATATCGAGGAAGATTGAGATTTACTATATAACACATAATGGTGTAAAGCCATTAATCCCTCTCCAGAGGGCTAACACCCTAGACCCCAGTATAGAAAACCCGCCCCTTTAGGGCGGTGAGGGTGTCATAGAGACTATAGGAAGCAACAAAAGGAACTACGACCTCTAGCTCTTTCTAGCTAGTGTCTCTACTAGCCTTGCTATGATCAGATCTCTCAGACTATCCATGCTCGTCCTCATCTGCTTCACATCAGCTTCCAGGCTCTCGACCCTCCTCTCAAGAGCCTCTATCCTCTTCTCAACATATTCCATCCTCTTCTCTATAGATGACATTCTCTCTGATAGGCTCTTCTCAAGCGCCTCCACCCTTGTTTTTAGGCTCTCCTCGAGGCTAGCCATTCTCTTCTCTATGGAATCCATTCTAGCCTCTAAAGTCCTTCTAATAGCCTCCATCAATAGAAACCCCACCTCCCAGTCGCTCAGCCTCTCACCCCTGACAACCTTATCAACGATCTTCTTAGCATACTCTGTAAGGATAGATGCTATGACATCCACACCTATAGAGGCTATGTGCTCAGCCATGAGCCATCAAAAGATAATCACCCCAGCAACATATAAATATATCCCTGTGTAACCTTACCTCCAAATTTTTACTTAGGGTTAGATATTGCCCGGATCGTGGGATCTCGGTTTGGACTATAGGCAGGTTTACAGGCTATTGCTTTCTAAGATCAAAGAGCATCTTGCTAGAAGGGCCTTCGCCTCCTATTGCTACGCCTGCGTCTTTTTGATCCAGCTCAGGAACGGGTCGAGGGTCAGCGAGGTATATGTTAGGGTTAGGAAGAGGAGAGACGGCTATGAGAGGCTGATGGTATTGCCTGAGGAGCTCAAAATCCAGGACATAGCTGTGTGTAGAGAAACACTATCGAGGGGTAACACTACCCTCAGGGTTAAGGTCTATGCTAAGAAGGTGCTGGGGATAAACACCCATAGCTTGAGATATGCTAGGATAACCCACATGCTGAGAAACAACATGAGCCCATCGATAGTGGCAAAGATCACGGGGCATAAGAAGCAGGACTATATATTGACATACACACAGGTAAAGACGGCAGAAGAAGCGCTCAGGGATATAAAGTAATACCCGCATAACCAATGGACGTAGTTTTCAATTCCGAATTATTCATAGTTTCCGCAAGCAAGGAATAGACCTCCTCCTAGATCTAGAGGGATGAGGTTCTCCATTCTTCATCTAGAGACTCAGCATCCTTCATTAATGACCCCTCCCCGCCCTTAAGGGGCGGGGTTTCTATGCTGGGGTCTCGGGTGTT
>JAVVGE010000212.1:0-3359 GCA_032249255.1 Desulfurococcales archaeon
ATAAGAATATAGATATCCATATAACAATCCCTCTAATAATTTTAAAAATAAGGATACCCATAGGCTACACCCTCATATATCTCAATGTAACAAATATCAGGGCTAGGTATAGTGGGAGAACAAGCACGCTATAGGCAGCGGCTAGAGAGATGTTAGCCTCACCCATAAAGGCAAGCCTATATGCGGCTACCGGGATCGTGAGGGTCCTATCTATCGGCCCTCCAGCAGTCGTCAGATATATCTGTGCAAACTCGCCCATAGTCCAGATCAAGCTTAGTAAAGCAACTGTAAGCATAACAGGCTTAAGAAGAGGGAGCGTTATATAGAAAAATTTCTGATATCCTCTGGCCCCATCGATCTCCGATGCTTCGTAGAGATCCTGAGGAATCGCCTGCAGCCCCGCCAACAGCCCCATCATAAAGAAAGGCCATCCATGCAACACACTAAGTATAATGACCGATAGCATGGCATAGTCATAGCCTAGCCAATGAATTGGAGCGAAGCCTCCAAGAGCTATAACCTTGTTAAAAGCACCCTCCCGCGCAAAGTTGAACCAGAACATAACGGCAGCCACGTAGGAGGGCACGGCCCATGGGAATACAGATAGAGCCCTAACAATACTTCTCCCTCTAAATCTTGAGGTAAGAAGCAATGCAGCTCCTAGTCCTATTAATAATTTTAACGTTACAGATGTAAATGCATATATGAAGGTATTAATCAGAGATGTTATCGTTATAGGCGAGCTCAGTAATCTAATGTAGTTATCAAAATATATGAATACAGCTTCTCCGCCAACCCTCTTTTCATAAAAGCTTAACCAGATATTATATATCATAGGAATTATTAATATAAAGATCAAAACAATTAAGACAGGCAATATATAAGTATTGAGCATCTAATCCCCTCCTAATTCTCATACCTAACATGCCTCTATGCATTGTGAGCATCTTCATAAATTTATAAAGTGAAATTAACAAGTTATATCTAAAATATATAGGAATATATTAGGGACATATTAGCTGTAGATATACGAGTGGGTTATGATCAAGGGACTCTCAAGAACCATACTTGCAGGGATTATAATAGCTATCATTGCAATAGGAATAGCCACATACCTGTTCGTCACCACTATGGGTATAGGACAGCCCGGAGGGAAACCTATGCTAGTTATATGGGGGAGGGCTACATTTGTACCTCCACAACTATATTGGGTAGAGCAAAAGGTTAGGAAATGGGCTTCTGAGAAGGGGGTTGATGTAGAGATCACATGGATATCTGTGGCTGAGATTGGGAGAAAATTGTTAGCAGCTGTTGAGGCAGGTTCTCCCCCTTATGTAGTTATAAATGGCCATCCTGTCGCTGTATTTGCTGAAAAAGGTCTCTTAGTGCCTCTTGATGATATAGTTGATAAGCTTGGAAGAGATGATATATATGAGATCAAGTTAAGGACAAGTTAAGGACATGCATATTCATGGGTAAGATGTATTGCATACCAATGCATTTCGAAATAACATGGCTCCATGTTAGGATGAACATTGTTCAGAAAGCTAATGCGTCTTCATATTTACCTCCTAAGAGTTTTGAAGATCTATATTCTCTGGCAAAAAATCCCTAACAATACAGAACCAGGTGTATACGGGATTGGATGGAGCTATGGACTAAACGGCTTCGACACATGGTGGATGTTCGAGCATCTATGGGCTTATTATGGTGGTGGCATGCTAGAGAATAGATCCTCTGCAGGTGTGATCATGGATAGACCCCCATATCGAGACGGTCTTAAGAAAGCCTTTGCTTACATAGCAAAGTTTCTAGACGAGAAACTAACACCTCCAGATAGTACCGAGTGGGTTGATATATCTAATAACCTTGCATATATCCAGGGAAGGATAGCAATGACTCTTAACCCTCTAAGCATTTACTACGCCCTTATAAATGAGAAACCCGAGCTAGCGGCTAAAACCAAGCTTTTCCTCCCACCTGTGAGTGTTGATCTTGGGGATGAGAGTGTTTTCATATTTAAGGCTACCAAATATCCTGATCTGGCTAAAGATCTTGTATACTATCTGTTTAAGGATAAGGATGACTATAGAGTAGGGTTCTGCGAGTCTGGAGCACTATACTCAATGCCCATATTTAAGTCACAAGTTAAAAAGATAAGCGATGCATGGAAGCAGGGGAAGTGGCCAGCACTAGGCGAGGATCCTGCTATAGCAGTTGAGAAAATTAAATATCATGAGACAGCAGCATTTCCACTTGGAGAGAGAACAACCCCTTCAGAACTGTTTAGAGAGGGCTTCATATGGAATGAGATGATACAGCGAGTAGTTATAAAGAAAGAGGATCCAGATAAAATAATAAGTGAATATGCATCAAGATTTAGAGAGGAAGTTAGAAAAGCGTATGGTAGCTAAATAAACAGCCGAGGGAAGCATTATCTCGGAGGTCAGGCTACTCAATATTACTAAAAGATTTGGAAAGGTCGGGGCTGTTAACGGAGTAGACCTCGTGATCAAGAAGAGAGAATTTTTAGTCTTACCAGGTCCCAGGTCCTTCAGGATGCAGTAAGTCTGCTACATTAAGAATCTGGGCTTAAGAGGCCAGATAGCGGCAGAGTTTACATTGATGATATTGATGTCACAGATCTTCCTCCTAGGGAGAGAAACGTTTCAATGGTTTTCCAGAATTACGCGCTATACCCTCACATGAGGGTGTTTGACAACAGGGCAAGCCTCGCCCTTCATGGCGGGGTTTTTAAGGCTTCCACCATATATTGGGAGTCGGTCTTGGCGGGCAAGAGTGCTGGTAGAATGTCCAGCAGGAGAATCCCGAGGCGTGCCCGCTGAAGACCCCGACCCCTTGGAAGCATTCAAAAAGCAGATAGATATGAGGGAGAGGTGCTATTCGATATTGGCTTGGCATTTGCTAGGCTATGGAACGAGATTAACTATGAGAAGAGGCAGGCATTCTTCAGTAGAGAGCTAACACCTAAGAAGTACTATGAGTTAACAAGAAATACTATCACAGATATAAAGAGGTTCTAGGTGTTAATGCTGATCAGATTATTAATAAGAGTGATTAGGCTTGGAATGCGTTCTTCGAGCTCTTAAAGCTTAGGAAACAGTGTAAACTACCACCATTCATTAAGAAGCTATCTCCACTAGGCTATTGGAAGGACAGGGATACGGGGAGAAGAGGATACATATATTGATATAGATATCATCTTGAGCCTATTAGCAAGAACGGGGGATACATAGTACTTGAAGACTTCGATCTTAAAATAAAGTATGTTGGCAGGATTAGATGGGAGGGTAAGCAGAGAAGACTTGAAATAGTATATGAGGCTGGTAGGTGGCAAG
>JAVVGE010000213.1:0-3309 GCA_032249255.1 Desulfurococcales archaeon
CAGCATATAACGAGGCGGAGAACATTCCCAGGCTCTTGGAAAGGGTTCATAGAGCTCTCCAGGGGATCAGTTATGAGATTGTGATCGTTGATGATGGGAGCCCGGACGGCACTTCCGAAATTGCTAAGGGTCTTGCGGTATCTAGGGGTTATCCTCTAATGGTTTTGCAGAGGAGAGGGGTGAGGGGTAAGGTATCGGCTTTGCTCGATGGTTTTAAGGCTTCTAGGGGGGTTTATGTTGCTTTTCTAGATGCTGATCTTGAGTGGCCTCCTGAGGCTGTTAGGAGGATGATGGATCTTGCTATAACTGAGGGCTACAAGGTTGTTGTTGGGTATAGGAGGAGTGATAGGAGACCTTTTCTGAGGAGGGTTATATCGGGGGGGGCTAGGCTTCTCTCTAAACTTGTGATACCCGGTGTTAGGGGGCTGAGGGATCCTACTAGCGAGCTCCTCTTAGCTAAGAGAGAGGTTATCGAGGGGGCTAGGATTAGGGATTGGTATATAAAGCCCTTCCTCCCGGTTCTCGCTAAAGTTGATAGAAAGGATGTTGGGGAGGTTGAGATCGAGCAGTCCTCCAGGGTCTCGGGGGAGAGCAAGTTCAGGCCATTCTGGATCCTGGAGTACTTAGTCGAATTGGAGGAGGTCTCGGGGCATGTGGTTCTAAAGGTGGTGTTCGCCGCCTCCTTGGGGGCGTTTGCCGCTAATCTGGTTTCCCCTATAATAGGGATTCACTCGATCTTTGTTAGCCTCGGGATAAGGGCTGCCCTTCTCTTCAAAATTATAGGGTTAGCCGGGATCCTTGCTTCCGAGGCGATCTCTCTCCTAGTGAAATTCCTCGCCATGCCCTCGCTAGGCCTCTTGGGCTGGATCCTTGCTGCTTTTCTAGAGACCTTGACAGCCACTATCCTGAGGAGTGAATGAGGATCCTGTGGGTAGACCATAGGATTCCGGCCAACCTGAGGCAGAGGAAGCTGAAGCTAGCCCCTTGAGATATCGAAAAAGTTGAGAGAATGGCCCACGAGATCCATGTTCTGTGAAAGATCCAACGTCTCACTGGCAAAGAGGCCCAGGACAGGATCAGATTTATAAGGCTGGGGCAGGATCTCAGTGCATTTTGATAGCCCCTCTCTATGCGGCTAACCACGGCTAGGATTATAACGTGGTTATGGATAATATGGCCCACGCCGCCCCCTGTTCTCTCCTCTCCACTTGGGAGCCTGCGGTCGTCCAGATCCATCATCCACACTAGGAAGCTGTCTCCCAAGAACTACGGAGACCTATAGCGGAGCTTGCCAGTATTGTCGAGAGACTATGGAGAGGATCTATGAGCAGTTCATAACAGTTTCACATTCCATGAAGAGCGATCTTGTGGAGAGCCTTAATAAACACCAGAGCAGCATATGTGTAATCCCCAATAGCATAGATCTTGAGAGGTTCAGGCCACGGCACAAGAACCCAGAGCAGGCAGCACTCTGGGCGGGAATACAAAGAGGTACAAAAGATTAGACCACCTCCTCAAGATCTTTAAAAATGTTGAGGAGGAAATTCCAGGCCAAAGCTTATCCCAATAGGCTCAGGGGATAGAGAGGTAGGCCAGAGATCTATAAACAAAGCTATGGCTAATAAGAGCAACATTCCTGAGCTGGGAAAACCTCCTATGATGTATAGATAGGATGGATGCAAAGAGCAAGGATAGTAAAACCAACAAGCATTATTGTGGGGCTGGGGGTCTAGATAAAAGAGGCAGCATCGTGTAGAACACCAGCAGTAGCCTACAGCGTAGCAGGGCTAAGAGACTCAGAAGGGATATGGGGGACAAGCATATTAGTGCCCCAGGGGATATGGAGGCTTTGGCAAGGGCTATAACCACGTTTCTCTAGGATAGTAACTTGAAGGAGAAGCTGGGGAATAAAGCTCACAGATATGCAGATCTACACAGCTAGGAAAAGTTCTTGGAGTGATACCTAGAGATCCTCAGAAAGGTTGTGGAGGAATAGAGGTATAGGGAGAGAGGGTAAAGCTTGTGCAAAGCCCAAGGCATCTATGAAGGCTGTGGAGCTAGTTTATAAGGGGTTTAGATTCGCAGTGCCAGCTGAGACGGAAGCATTCTGGCCCTACTATGGAATATTATTTGTTGGTGAATACGACCCGCTGCTCAAGAGCCTGAGAAGGGGCGATATAAGTTTTAGATGCTGGAGCAAATATAGGGATCTTCACACTCCTAGCATCCAGAATAGCCGAGCTTATCATAGCTGTAGAGCCCGATCCAGAGAATTTCAGTTATCTAAAGTATAATATAGAGCTGAACAGGGCAAAAAATGTATTGCCTATTAGAAAAGCTCTCTCAAACTACCATGGCACAGGCTATATCTCAGGGAAAGGGCTTTCAGCGCACCTTTCCCTGAGAGGATCGGGACACGCTGTTGAAGTAACGACCGTTGATAAACTTCTCAAGGATCTAGGTCTATCAGCCCGAGGGGTGGATGCTATGAAGATAGATATCGAGGGCTCGGAGATCCATGCCCTGGATGGGGATTATCTCGAGAACCTCCGCGTCCTCATGCTAGAAACTCATGGCAGGCATATCCTGGAGCGTGTAAGGAGTATCCTCCTGAAGAAGGGATTCTCCCTTGCTGTGTGGAGGTTCTCCTACACCATCACAATACTTAGGATCCTGAAGGGGGTGAAAGACTTCATACGAGCAGAATGTAGCACTGGCTTCGCCGCTTCCAGAGCAGTGATCAGCTATATAGCTTCTGGTTTTAAGAAACACCCTGTGCCAGCTTCTACAATAGAGGGAGGCTATTCCCTCATCTATGCCTGGAGAGAGTCTTGAGCTAGTGATAGCTGGTTATAGGAGCTCCTCGTCAGGGATAGCTACTTTTACCTATGAGCTTTCCAAAGCCTTAGCTAAGGCAGGTCACAGTATCTATCTTATATCCTGGGGAATGCCGAGACGTCTCGAGGCAGAGCTTACAGGTTTAGGGGTGGGGGTTCTCGATCTAGGGAGAGATCCTGTCGAGCTTGAGCTCTTCGGAGGTCCTCTTATGGGTTACCAGGTTCTTAGCAAGAGGGTCATGGATCTTCTAGAGGTTAGAAGGCTTAAAAGCCCCCAGATATATACTATCCCAGCTCTAGGGATGCGATCCCACAGGATCCCTCTAGTATTTTGTTGGAACTACACAAGTCTTAAGGGCTTGGTAATTAATAGCCTTAGAGGGCTCCAGAAGCATCTCAAGATCCCCGGCATCATTGCATCCACACAGTATATAGCTATGGATAGCATGATCTTCAGAAGAGCATCTTGGAT
>JAVVGE010000214.1:0-3291 GCA_032249255.1 Desulfurococcales archaeon
ATATGTTGCACTGGATAATAGATTCTAGTATGACTAGCATTATAAAGTCGATAGGTAAGGAGCCTGTGCTAGGTTATATAGATAACGTTTACTTCATAAACCCGGTTAAGGTTGGGAGCATGTTGATCTATAGATCCTGGCTCGCTCGTGCGGGAAAAAGCTCTCTAGATATATACACAGAGATCATAGGGTATAGCTCAATCGATAGAGGCTTTGTCATGGTCGCTTCAGCTAAATCTGTATATGTCAATATAGATCAAGATGGAAAACCAGCATCTCATAATATGTGTATCGAAGCGAGTAGCAGCTGGGGTAAGAGGCTTATAGAGTATATGGAATCATGGCATGAGAAGTCTCTCGAGGTTATTAGGAAGGCTAAGGAGGCCAGAAAGTACGAGAAGGAGAGGATCTTGAGGCACCAAGCTAGAACCCTTAGAAGGGTAAGTACCGAAGATACGATGACATCAAACATAATGTATGCTGGTAGACTAATGCTAATGCTGGACGAGATATCCTCTATAGTAGCCCACTCGTACGCTGAATCCCCTGTAGTCACAGCATCTGTGGATCAGATGATTTTTAGCAGCCCAATAAGGGTCGGGGACATCCTAGAAATAACGGCTTCTCTCACGAGAACCTGGAGAACATCCATGGAGATCGAGGTGGAAGTAAGATCTAGTATTAATAAGAGGGATCTCAAAACAAGATCCTACTTCACATTTGTGAAAGTAGATGAGAGCGGAAAACCCAGGGAACTCAGACCCTACGCACTGCTAACCCCTGAAGAGGTTGAAGTATGGGAAGAAGCTGATCTAAGGAGGAAAGCGAGGCTGGAAGATCTCGAGAGAATATCTAAGTATAAGGGTCTATATATAGAATATAGACAAGGTGACAAGCACCCTTATTTAATTTAAAATAATTCCTAGCTATTTGAAAGATCAGAATAGATCCTTATTTTCCTCTCAGTATTTCAGCCTCGATGTATACATCTTGTGGCACTCTAATCCTCATTATCTGCCTCATAACCCTCTCATCAGCCGTAACATCAACAAGTCTCTTGTGAATCCTCATCTCCCACTTCTCATATACCTTGGTACCCTCTCCATGTGGTAGACGTAGTACAGGTACTATTAATCTCTTTGTCGGCATTGGCACAGGCCCTCTCACTTCTATACCTGCCTTCTTTGCTATCTCCACTATCTGGCTTGCTACGTAGTCCACGTTTGAGGCGCTTGTGCCCCATATCCTTATTCTGACTTTCAAAGCCGATCAGCCCTGGGCTCAATAGCTATGATTCTATCTACCTATTTAACCTCTGCTGGTTTCACATCTATTACAGTTCCTATACCAATGGTCTTGCCCATATCTCTCATAGCGAATCTTCCTAGCTGCGGTATCTCCGAGTATTTCTCAACCACCATGGGCTTTATCGGCTTGAACTTAACTATAGCTATATCTCCTGCCTTTATAAACTGCGGGTTCTTCTCCACTATCTGGCCTGTTCTAGGATCTACCTTGCCGATTATCTCTGTGATCCTGCAAGCAACCGATGCCGTGTGGGCATGTATAACTGGTGTATAGCCCACAGCTATAGCTGATGGATGCCAGAGAATGAAAACCCTTGCTGTGAACTCGTCGGCAACTGTTGGTCTATTAGTCGTGTGCCCAACAACATCCCCCCTCTTCACATCCTGCTTCGATATCCCCCTCACGTTAAAACCTATGTTATCACCCGGCTCGGCCTTCTGCAACGGTGTGTGGTGCATCTCGATGCTCCTTACATCCCCTCCCTTGTTTATTGGCATAATAACTACGTTATCACCCACCTTGAGAACCCCTGTCTCCACCCTGCCTATTAGGACCGTACCGACACCGCTTATTGAGAGCGCCTCTGAAATAGGTATTCTCAAGGGCTTGTCAATAGGCTTAGGAGGTAGCTTGAACATGTCTAGAGCCTCTAGCAGCGTTGGCCCCTTATACCACTTCATATTCTCACTCCTAGCTACCAGATTATCGCCAAGCCACGCAGATACCGGTACAAAGGGTATCTCATCAACCCTATACCCGAGACCCCTCATGATCTTCTTAACGCCCTCAACCACCTCCTTATACCTCTGCTCCGAGAAGGGAGGCTCTGTGAGATCTATCTTGTTTACAGCAACCACAACCTGGTCTATACCCATAGTCTTGGCAAGAGTTATATGCTCCCTAGTCTGCCCCTCAGGGCTCACCCCAGCCTCATACTCACCCTTCTTAGCCGACACTACTAGAAGTGCTGCATCAGCCTGGCTAGCCCCCGTGATCATGTTCTTTACGAAGTCCCTATGACCTGGAGCATCTATAATCGTGAAGTAGTACTTATTAGTCTCGAACTTAACGAAGCTAGGTGCTATAGTTACTCCTCTCTCCCTCTCCTCCTTCATCCTATCCAAAAGCCATGCAAATTTCTCTGTCTCTTTACCCCTCTTCTTAGCCTCTTCCTCAACCTCTTTCTGCTGCTTCTCATCGATCTGCTTCAAAAGAACCAGTAGATGCCCTACGAGAGTACTCTTACCATGGTCTACATGCCCTATTATTACTAGATTCAGATGGGGCTTCTGGCTTGACATACCTATAGTCCACCCACATATGGTTACTCACACACCTTATAAGTATAAAAAGCATCCACCCCCAAAAGAAAAAATATATCCCAACTAACGGTGAACATATATCAGAGACGGTGCCGGGGTGCCCGAGCGGCCTAAGGGGCCGGCCTTGAGAGCGGCCTAGAAAGCCGGTGGGGAAAACCCCGCGCGGGTTCGAATCCCGCCCCCGGCGCCACATCTATTGATCCTCATTTATAAACCCAAGATCCCGAGGATCATCTTCCGATCCATTTAAATCGATCCCCTGATCCTCGGGACCTTCCGATCCCGAGGATCTTTTGAAAAGAATGGGTGTGTAAATATGTGCATAAATATCTGCATGTACATACGTTCTCAGTATGTAGCTCTACAGAATCAACGCCTCCTCTCTAGATGAAAAGACCAGGATAATGATCCTTGAGAGGCTGAGGGACAGGCCAGGGTACACAAGAGCCTATGAGGCACTAAGCATCTCAGACTCATCTCTCCATCTCCACAGGTATCTAAAGAGCGAAAGAAAGATCCCAGGCGATGTCGTTAGAAAAGCCCTCCAACACCTCAGGGAGGAAGAGTTCACAAGATCGTGCAGGACATCGATCGGCTGAGGACTGTTGACATAGTTAAAGACGATGGATCCGTATACTATTGGTTAGCATTGCAGGTGATA
>JAVVGE010000215.1:0-3283 GCA_032249255.1 Desulfurococcales archaeon
GGCCTGAGGATATTGTTAAGCCTGTTGATGTTAATGAGAACTCTGTAGCAACTCTATACGAGGCATTAGCAATAATCCTAGAAACAGATCTTGCAGAGACGACACTGGGCTATAGCTATAGGAAGGAGAGTATTCAGAGGAGAAATGGATCCGGTAGCAGAGAGGCTAGGTAGGCTATGAAAAAGCTTAGAGAAGGAAAAAAGAAAAAGGACCATAGAATGAAGACAGCAAACCTAGTAGTAAGGGACGCCCTTAGGACTAGGGGCGTTATAGTTATTGAGAGGATCTCGGGAGACAATATAAAGATTATGATCGCTAGGTATAAGAATAAGCAGTTGAAGCACAGAATGTATCAGAGTGCATTGAAAGGAGAGCCCAACACAATAATAGATAAGGCAAGGGAATATGATGTGCCGGTGCTCATGGTTGATCCCAGGAATACATCTAAGATCTGCCCAATACACAATGCCTTGATAGAATATGGGGAGGATAGGATAGGTGTTTGCAGCAAAGGTGGTGAGAAGCGGCATAGAGAGGTAGTAGCATTATTAAATATTTATCTTAAGGCCCTCGAAGCCTTGTATGAGGGCTCTGCCCAGAAGGGCTTCGGGGTTTTTAAGCCTAGATGGGAGCCTCTTTCCGCTGGGCTCAACAGCCACCAGTGAGCCCATAGAGATCCCAAGATCTCTGTGGGGGAGGTGGGGGTCCCCCCGATGACCACAGGGCTAAAAACCCTGTGGATCAAGAGGCAAAGCAATCCAAAATAACTTAATATCAGCGATAATCAATGATCATTGGAGGACAAGCGGATAGGGTTGGTAAGAGCTTTGATTATCTGGATCATGTTGGTGAGGCAGGCATGTTTAAGAGCGGGTTGAGGTTTAGAGAAGGTTATGTTAAGGATCAGAGTGAGGATCGTTGCGTACTTGATTTTACTAAGTATGTTTCTCCAGGTGAGGCTTATAGCTTGTTTGTAGAGTCCTTATCTGCTGTGCTTGAGGTTGGCGGGGATACAAGCGTATTTGAGGAGATAGGTGTTAGGGTGTTATTTGACCTAGATAAGGCCCTGAAGGATGCGAGGGCTCCTCGGAGAGGTAGCCTGGTCCATAGGCTCTATGATATTCCCAACTTCATGGAGGAATCTAGGAGGAAGGTTCTAGCTGCTTACTACACGGATCATATCGGGGTCAGAGTTGTATCTACTCTCGCTAAGGCTTACCTGTTGGAGTCGGGCTTTGAGGATATCGTTGTAGTAGATCCTTTCATGGGCTCTGGGGCTCTGCTAGCTGGGTTTATTAAGGAGTTTGGATGCGAGAATGTTAGGAGGGTTATCGGCTTTGAGAAGGATCCTCTTGCATGCATACTAGGGTACGCTCAACTCCTAAGGCTATGTGGGTTAGATAGGGTTGAGGTTAGATGCGGCGACACATTCAAGATCGTCCAGATCCAGCCAGCCCTCACAGGCGCTGTTAAGAGCTATGGTTCATACGCCTGCCTAATTCTGACAAATCCACCGTTTACCAGATGGGAGCTCCTAGACGCAGGGTATAGGAGGTTCCTGTGGGGTAAGTTCACAGGCTCACGCTACTCAAGGTACATAACGAGGGGGCAGTTAAACCTCCAAACACTATCCATATTCCTAGCAGATTACATGCTAATGGAGGGAGGCCTGCTAGCGTCGGTGCTCCCCGCTTCGACATTCTACACAATATATGGAGAGGGTGTTAAGAAGCTTCTAAGGGAGAACTATGACGTCCTGGCTCTGATACAGAAGAGGGGAAAGTCGTCTTTCTCGGTGGGCAGCGGTTTCAAGGAGATCATCCTCGTAGCCTCAAAGTCAAGGAGAGGGGGTGAGACAGCACTCATAACCCTAGACAGCGGTGTAGAGGCCAGTAAACTAGAATACTCTCTAGGTAGGGTGAGAGCTCCGGGAACTCACTATGTAGACTTACGCAGTATACCAGCTATGCTGGACTTCAACTGGCTCGCCCTATTCAAGATAGGGGCTCTAAAATCGTTTATAGATATGCTCTCCACCTCGCTCTCGACTAGAATGCTACTCACCTTCGCCGATGCTTTTGGGGAGAAGAGCATAGTTAGAGGTGTTGAGATGTACGGGCCCGATTTCTTCCTCATACCAAATAGGTTTTGGAGGGTGCTCGATGTAGGAGAGGATTTCGTGGTGGTGGGTAGAGGGGATAAGGCCCTGGAGCTGCCTAGGGAATACCTGATCCCAGCCCTTAGGAAGCCTGGACTGTACAGGGATAACATCCTTGTGAAACCGGATCATTACCTAGTCAGAATACCCCCACTTGGCTTGGGAGAGCTCCCAGACGATGTGAGGAGGTATGTGGAGTGGGGGCTGAAGAGTGGTGCTGCTAGCATAGCTGTTAGGGCTTTCGGCAGGGGATGGTATAGCCATGTGTACAGGCAGGTGGCTAGTAAGAAGCCTTTTGCAACCCTCTTCCTCCCAGATAAGGTTGATGCGAGATTCAGGAGTAGAGGAGTCTTCGCTGTGGCAACAGAAGCCCTGGCCTCAGCTACCAAGAACTTCTACCTTGTGCTCGATAAGCCATGCTCTCCACTCCTAACTCTATGGTTTAATAGCAGCCTCTTCATAATATTACTCCTCCATACTGGGCGGATGATAAGCGAGTCCTGGACTAGATTCCTCGAAGACGACTACCTAAAACTCCCCACCCCAAACCCAAGCATATGCAGAGAATATGGAGAAGAAGCAGAGAACCTGGTCAAAGAAATTTCCAGCACTGGGCTACCCCCGCTACCACTACAGATAGGTAACCCCCATAGACGTAAACTTGATGAGTTCATACTCAGTGTCCTAGGAGCACAGAGAGCAGACATAGACTACATAAACGGGCTACTAGCCAATACGCTAGAGGGATTATAAGATGTATGAGTAGAAGACCTATGGCGAAACCAGCTAGGAGAGGATTGGAAATAGAAAGAAAAATGGTTACCTCTATAAATGAAAGGCATAGGTGTGAAGATCATGGATTCCTTGGGACAGCTTACAAGAATCGCTCTCGCCAGCTATGACCTTCACCCTGTCCTGAGGGGAGTGGTTTCCTATTGCCTGGTCCCAGGTGTAAGTCTCTATAGCCTATATATGTTGTTTCTAATTCTTTCAGCTATTTCTTCAAGTGTGTATCTCTTCCTTACTAGAACATAGTGGTAGTTCCGATTCCAGATCTCTCTACCATTTGCTATGACCCCTCCCCTCTCCAGGGGTTTCTATGCTGGGGTCTCGGGTGTTAGCCCT
>JAVVGE010000216.1:0-3280 GCA_032249255.1 Desulfurococcales archaeon
AGGGAGAGGAATAGGGAGAAGGACTTTATAAACAAGCTCTCAGCAGGCTTGAGAATGCTATTCCCAAACACTATTTATGTTTTCGAGGATCTTGTTAGTAGGAGAAGGGCTAAGAATAGGAGGAAGAGGAATGCTAGAACACCGTGGAGGAGGATTCATAGGAGGATGTCAGAGGTGGATTAACAGCTTCTGTGGATCCGAGGAACACATCTAGAGAATGCCCCAGAAGTGGATTAAAAATGAATAGGCATAAGGTAGCATCTATAAACATTAGGAGGAGATACCTGGAAGGGAGGAAGAGGAGAGCCAGGAGGCGGGATACCCCACAGCTATGAGCTGGAGGAAACTATGTGGGCGGAGCTGTGGGTTGGGTCGCCTTGAGCGGGCGGAACCCTGTGATATGGATCCCGATGAAAAGGGATCCTGAGGGCGATGAAGCCAAGGGAAAAGGGCTTGAACAAGCCCAATGAAACCCGAACCCCTTCAGGGCTAGAGGGGTTTATGTGGGGCTCCTATAAGGTTTCAATCATTTTTGCTATCATGTTCAGCGCTTTTTCCGCATCTCTTACGCACCTCAAAGCTATTTCTTCTGTTACTCCTTCTCCATAGTCGGCGTCTTTTCTATAGCTATATAATATTCTAAGAATGACGGCTACCTCGGTAAGACCCTTGTTTTCGATAGCATTAGCCAGCTTATCATCCCTCCTTGGTATATGTTCGCCCAACCTCTTAAGAAGATCCTCAGCAGCCCTTCTAACAGCGAAATACGCTGCTGAGACAGCCTTATCATAGCATCCAACCTCGAGATCCTTAATCGCCTGCCTGAGAAGCTCTCTGGAACGTCTTGATAACGTCCTCCTCATCCTCCCTAGCTATATAAGGACTAATAACAACCCTATCACCATACTCCCTCTCAACCTCCCTCTTAATCCTCAGAATCTCCCTCACAGTCTCAAGATCCTTACTCCTAACAATAACAAGAACATTACTCTCATAAACCTCAGATCCGGGGATCAGGATATCCTTCGCATAGCCAGCTCCTCTCAATCTCTCTGAGAATGTCTTGAGAGCCTCTCTCAACATGCCAGGATCGGTATCCTCTGCCTGAGAAGCTCTCTGGAACGTCTTGATAACGTCCTCCTCATCCTCCCTAGCTATATAAGGACTAATAACAACCCTATCACCATACTCCCTCTCAACCTCCCTCTTAATCCTCAGAATCTCCCTCACAGTCTCAAGATCCTTACTCCTAACAATAACAAGAACATTACTCTCATAAACCTCAGATCCCTCATCGAGGGCTAATAGAGCTGTAAAAACACTGCCCAGCTTCTCCGAGAGTCTCAGATAGAATTTAGATATTGCCGCACCCCACATATCGTTAATATAGATGCGGAGCCTCTGTGCCCCTAAGGAGCTGCTCAATAAAGCGAGACCCAAGAATACCCCCATTGATATTATATAATATGAGAATATATGCTTATGGATCAACCAATAATAAAGCTACAGATCAGATTACAAGATCTTCGTTTCATCGTCCACACCTGCCTATCCTCAATAGTTGTTAATATCTTTCATCCATCTACTATGTTTGTTTTCTGACCCACAAACCTCCCATGATTTTTCTGCGGTCATCAAGAAACTCACCAGATCTCTGGAAACCGCTTGTTCCCCCACGAGTCCATAGATCACGGTCAATCTGGCTGAAAGAGGTTCTCATTAATATTTAAAATTCTAAGCTTTTCTAAATAGAGCCCGGCTCCTTGTGTTAAGATCCAATGGCCATATACTGTCCCAGAGCTTATAAATAGACCCATAGATTTATGGGTCAACAAAGATAGATAATATTATTTATAATTTACAAGCGGTTGATCTTGGAATACTCGGATCGATCGATATCCTAAAACAGAACAGTTAACTATAAACCAATAATGAGGTCTTATAGCCTAGTTGTTATTGGTTATTGCTCTCATGTTCCTATTTCTCAGTATTCCGGGATCATATTTAATATCTATATACTTTCAATTCTATAGTAGATCACCCTTAACACCATGGGGCTCCTATCTGAGGAGAGCTCAAGTATCATCGCTCTCCGAGGATATCCATATATCCAGCACATCTGAATATAGCCTCATCATCAAATATGATTCAGGGATTGGATGCTTATATGCTTAAGCCCAGACAACAAACGAATATAAAAGCATTCCTACTACCATGAAAAAGGATACAGCCCGGCTGAGATCCGATCTTTTAAATAATTAATTAAATCCCAGGGGTACTCAATATGGGTACCCGGTATGGTTCGTGGTATCAGCTATGATGGGCTTGCTATGCTTAGTATCAGGATTAGGAGTTCGTTTAATAGCTTCTTTGGGAGGTTGAGCGAGCTCTCTAGATCTAGGATCGTTATATATACTTATAGAATAGTCGATCCCAGCTACTACTACGTCTTGGCACTATCTTCAGATTCTAGGATCGGTGAACATGTGGATAACATTATTAGGCGGGACCATATTCTTAGGAGAAGCAAGATCGTTAGAATCGAGTATTTATCCCTAAACGACACATACGTTATTCACGGGCTTAAATCCATATGCGAGTTCTATAAATTGGTTGAGGAATGTGGTGTCTCGTTACTTATACCATATACATTCCATAACGGCGTTAGGAGTTATAGCGTTGTTGGCAGCTATGAACGTCTGAATAAATACCTCGAGGCTATTAAGAAATACTATGGGGACAACATAGTTGATTGGATTTGGAACGATAGGCTAGAAGCCTCTGAGCTGGTCTACTACACGCTGAGAAACTCTGTTTTAAGCATATTAATGGACAAGCTTACCGAGCAAGAGCTGAAGGTTCTCAAAACCGCTTACTACAGAGGATATTTTAACTATCCGAAGGATAGGAGACAGGCTGATATAGGGGAGGAGCTTAATATATCCAAGGTCACTATAAGCATTCATATAAGAAAGGCCCTGAGAAAAATACTCTCAGAGCTTCTCTACATATCTAGCAATATAAACATAAACTAAGGACTAGGCTTTAAGCCGAGAAAATGTTCGAGACCTTTCCACACTAGTGGATAGACCCGACTCAAGAGCTCGGGCCCACTCTATAGAGAGATTATCACTCTATCCATTATAATTAGAGCTGGAGTTTCATGATTATTTCATTGATCCCTCATTCTAGGATCTTCTCTGCTTCGCGACACGTAAAATATAAGTAAAATATAACAGGTTCCATGTTCAGGATATATATTCCAGTCGTTAAGCAATTC
>JAVVGE010000217.1:0-3279 GCA_032249255.1 Desulfurococcales archaeon
CAATAGGATTTATATATATAACATCGAATCCATGTTCTTTCAATAGCTCAGCACCTTGCATAAGCCAAGCTGTTTTTCCACACCCCTCTGGTCCATATACAACTTGCACATTGACCATGCCCCTCTCAGCCCATTCCCCCACCCTCTTTAAAGCCTGCTCCCTATCTGTGAACCCAACCTCTATATTTTCTATGAATCTCAGCTTTATCCTCTTCATTCCAGCTAATACCCTTTAACCTTTCAATTCTATCTTTCTTTCAACTCTATAGAAGATCATCTTATCCATGCTGGGGTCTCGGGTGTCAGCCCTCTGGTGGGGGATTAATGCTTCTACCCCCACGATCATCGGGTTGGGGGTACACTTCGGGGTCTCCCCCCTAGGGACATCGGGGCACACTAAAGGGATGCCCATCCGAGACATCAACCCCAAGCCCTCAAAGCTAATACACCTCATCATAACCATAGGTAGTTCCTTAAGAAAACTTAAAAATACAAATGCTACCCTGCCCTGAAGAGCGAGGCTCGCCCTGTTGTCAGCTATCTCAGACATAAGGCCATATTATATGTTATGAAGATCTGGATATCTTTTCGTTTCTTTAAGCTCTCTAAACAGATCATTATCTGGATTCTACGAGAGCGTCGAGAGCTGATGTAGGCTCGTCAGCTATCACAAACACAGGTTCTAAAGCTATTGCAAGCGCTATTACAACCCTCTGTTTCTGGCTACCCGAGAGCTGATGTGGATATGCATCAAATCTGGCAGAACACCTACCGATCTTATCGGTTCTCGTGATTTTCTCACAATTTCCTCTTTTGAGATGGTCGCTATATGCGATATAAATAGTTCTATGAAGTGATCTATGATCCTCTCTACCGGATTAAGACTTGAGAAAGGATCCTGAAAAAACCATGGATATTTTTCTCCCTCTTATGCTTCATATCTCTTTCTTGCTACATTTAAGAAGGTTGATGCCTTCAAATATGATCGCTCCCGAGGTGATTCTAGCATTTTGAGGTAAGATCCCCATTATTGATAGCCCCAGCGCGGATTTTCCCGAGCCGCTCTCACTCACTAACTGAGAATCTCTCCTTTCCTAACCTCTAGATCTATGCCCGAAGAGTTTTAACATATCTGTACCGAACCGATCCTATAGACAACTCTTAATCCCTTCACTTCTAGAAGGGCATTATTTATTAGCTCTTCTCGGGTTGAGAATCTCATTAAAGCCCTCTTCTATTAATAAGAATCCAAGAACTGTGATCACTATCATCATAACTGGAAATGCTCCATTCTCTTTGAATGTTAGTTTCTCTCTGGATAACAGCTGACTCTTCTTATTGCTAAGCTCGTTCTGGAGTTCGCAGATGCTGAACCATATAGAGTGAATAGAGTAACTGGCTATAGAGAATGGCTCTATCTCTATGCCCACGAAATCCATTGGAGTATTATTGACAAGAGCTATTTATAGTAAATGCTATTATGATTAAAGATAATATATGATATTCATTGGACTATATATCTCATGGATAGATTGTAGAGTATAACTATCGTCTCTGCTCTTAACCTGAAGAATTTTCTATATATATCTTCATCTAAACCCCTCTCCCTGAGAAGGTGCCTGCTAGATATTTCGTTCTGGAGTTCTATAAGATCTTCTTTTCCTGTTAGCTCAGCTCTGATTTTTCCAAGGCTTATCGGCGTCTGATATTCTGATAATATTTTTTCTGCTAAATTAATTACTTTATCATATAGTATGGCTGGGATCATTTTTCTGATATAATCTTCTAAGCCATAATGTACGATGTATCTAACATCTGGATGCATAGATAGAGCCCCTATGATCTTCCCAGCGATGTTTTTCTCCTCATTATTCATGACCTCTAGGATATTTATACCCAGCTCTGGCGCTGCCAGAGATATGGATATCTTGTCAAAGGCGCTATCAAGAATCAGGATGCTTTCTTTAGGTGTCCTGAATACTAGCTTTATCTCCCCCTTAAGTTTTATATCGACTGTGTTGCATAGATAGTGTACCATGCGCTCTGCATCTCTTCTTATCTCACTTAATATTTTTGAATCTGCCAATACATCCTCAGAGAAGCTATATCTATCTATATATCTTAACAGGAGTTTGAGCTTTTCATCTATTTGATATGTCTTCACATCCTTAATTAGCTCCTCACATTTAATCGAACTGTCCTCGTCAATTTGGAATATACCCTCATTTCTTAGAGATTTAAGAAGGCCGATTGGCTCCCATTCCCAGATCTTTAATAGTTTTGAGAAAAATTCGAAGGAATAGCCAATGGTATCTATCGGAAGACCGTATTTATGTCTAAGAATAGCAATGAGAAATCCCATTCCTCTAACTATTTTTTCCAAGTTCATATCGCTTGGATCTAGATCGCTAGCGTATACATATGTGAAGAATTCATGCGGATATCTAACCTTTGGATTATGAAATACATTTATTACCTTTATATCGTATATATCTATAACCTCTCCACTATCCAATACTTTCCTCCTTTTATCCCTAGACTCTAGGTACCATCTAACTAATATAGGGTATTCCTTTACAAGCTTAAATCCACCTAATCCACTAAATGATAGAGTTGTGTAAACTTCGCTCCATAGCTTTCTCCTCTTAATATCGCTTAAAAGATCTGGTTTTTGCCCCCATCCTCTACATACTCTCTCATATTCTAATATAGCGTTTTTAATAGATGGTGGCGTTCTCCACTCCTTAGGCCCAAGATAAATTGATGATCCTACATATTGGTCTGATAATGTTGCATTAGGCACCACCTTTAAGATAGCAGGCTCTCTATTCCTGGCATCATGGGTAGAGACGATCAGCGATGGTTGTGTCTGAATATCTATTGAACCTGGCTGATACTCCTCAATATATTCCCTAAGGCTACATTCTCTCTCGAATTCATATTCATTCTTTAAGGGGTCATGTAGATATATGGGGATACCCACATATTGTTTGAGCGTCTCATAAAACTCCATATTTATTTTATTATCTATATAATTCCTATCTACTCCAATGAACTCAAACTCATCATATTCTAAAGATCTGAACCCCAGCTTATGGTCATATAGCTTTAGAAGATCGTTTTTAGGATTGAGTATGAGAACCTCCGGTTCTAGCGACTTCCACATATCTAGGCTCTTTAACCCTTCGCTGAGAATCACTAGATCTCTTTCATGGATGGGAAGCACTATAGATTCTGTTCTTTCTACATCAACCCTTCTTCCCTTCCTACCCTCTCTCT
>JAVVGE010000218.1:0-3268 GCA_032249255.1 Desulfurococcales archaeon
GGTCAGGTATAGCCCCGAAGAGATAGAGAATATGAGAAGCCTAGAGGTCTAGAAGGGATTAAGAGCAACAATGATCCGAAGGCATGCAAGAAGGTCGGGTTATGTCCTTTATTACATTAATAGGCATGCTTGTATATTAGTTTGTTATCAATAAACGATTGGAATAAAAGTGTAGGGACAAACAGGGTCTAGGGTAATGGCTAGGAGAAAGAAGAGCAATGAGGAGTATAGATGGGTTGTCAAGCCAGGAGATAGGATTATTGTCAGTAGAACGGTGTTTTGTTATCAAAGCTGTTGTCTAGGAGGGGTTCAGAGTATTAAAAAGATCATGAATATATAGCAAGGTAGTTGGAGACATGCTCTCCACGCTTCTAGAAATACTATGAGAATCACTATAGGCTTAAGAATGAGTAGTATCAAGAGCTAAGGAAGATCTATTCTATCCTAAAATCCCATCCCACTACATACATGGAGTTTGTCAGGACGCAACCACAAGGGTATCCTTCTCTCTGGAAGAATAAGACTGGGAAATACTCTGGAGAGATCTTCAAAAAGCTTGTTAAGTATCTAGGCCAAGGATCTTAGGGGTAGGTGGCCCGTGAGATATCTCTGGAAGAGATCTTGGGAGATAACTGGGATCACGTCGATCTTGAGATGATGACAAGGAATACTTATACCAAGGATCAACAGAGTTAGCATATGGCTAGTTGATGACACGTATGGGGTTCGGTAGATACCACTAGGATCAGGATCAACGATGTTGAGAACACTATCTTCACAAGCATCGCTATCAATACCCATAGGGGCTGGGTACACCTCGATCTAGAGCCTTCTAAGGAGTTCTACAAGCTATTGGCTAGAGGTTTTAAGCCAACATCCCATGCAAAGATCGAGCTTGATAGAAGGAATAGAAGGGCGATATTCTACCTATCCCTTGAGAAGGAGGTCGAGATCTACAAGCCAGAGAATATTAAGCCTGTCGATGTTAATGAGAACTCTGTAGCAACTCTATACGAGGCATTCTCAATAATCCAGAAACAGATCTTGCAGAGACGACACTGGGCTATAGCTATAGGAAGGAGAGTATCCAGAGGAGAAATGGATCCGATAGAGAGAGACTAGGAAGGCTATGGAAAAGCTTAAGGAGAGAAAAAAGAAGAGGGACTATAGGATGAAGACAGAAAACCTGATAGTAAGGGAAGCCATGAGGATGAGAGGAGCAATAGTTATTGAGAGAATATCTCACGAGATAATATAAAGGTCATGATCGCTAGGTATAAGAATCAACAACTAAGGCGCAGGATATATCAGAGTGCATTGAAGGGAGAGCTGGATGCGATAATAGATAAGGCAAAGAAGTAGAGAGTGCCGGTATTGATGGTAGATCCAAAGAACACCTCGAAGACATGTCCAATACACAGGGCAGCAATAGAGTATGGAGAGGATAAGATAGGGATCCATAGCAAGGGAGACGAGAGATAGCATAAAGAGGTTGGCATTGATCAACATTTATCTTAAGGCCCTCGAAGCCCTATATGAGGCCTGTATCCCAGTAAAGCCTCGGGATCCGAGGGTAAATATGAGCACAGTGCCGCTGGGCTCGACAGCCCTTCGAAGAAGCCTTCCAGGGCACATAGCCTGGGATGTGGAGTAGGGGAAGCCCCCGGATGAGCGCAGGGTTTTGTATCCTGTGGATCAAGAAGCACAGCAACGCCATAACAAAAGATTATTAGCATCGATCAATGACTCTTGAGGGATGAGTGGAAAAGGCTATTAGGTCTCTATGTGTAGTTTTTATGGGCTGTGCTATGGATGTGAGGAGGATCAGGGTCTATGTGATGGGGCTTATTCTAACTACTCTTGTTATGTCTGGGCTTTTTGGTGTTATCTTTGTCTTTATTAGGGAGATAAATATAGTTTATGTTGTTTTGATTCTTGTGGCTATGCTGGGTGTTTGGGGTGTGAATACTTATTATCTTATCAGGATGATCGATCTTGAGGAGAGGTCTGTTCCGGGAGCTGGGGAGGGCTAGCCCTTGGTTAGGCTCTTCATAGCTGTTGAGATCGAGGATAGGGATGTTTTGTCAAGAATTATAGGGGTTAGGGATAGGATTCTTGGTCTCGGTGCTGATCTCAAGCCTGTTGAGGATGAAAATATACATCTAACCCTTAGGTTTCTCGGGGATGTTGAGGATTCCATGGTACCGAGTATTGAGAGGGTTTTGGAGCCTCTCTCGGGTTTCCAGCCTTTTAGGATGAGGGTTAGGGGTCTCGGAGTCTTTCCGGATCTTAGGAGTCCTAGGGTTGTGTGGGTAGGTGTTGGGGAGGGTTCCGAGGTTCTGAGGTCTATGAGGGGTGTTATTGATAGGGGTTTGAGGGGTCTCAGGGTGTTTGAGGATGAGCATGGTTTTACCCCGCACATAACTATTGCCAGGGTGAGGGGGAGGTCTGGTTTGGATAGGCTTGCTAGGTATGTTGAGGAGAACTCTGAGATGGATCTTGGGTTCTCGAGTGTGACTAGGGTTGTTCTTAAGAGGAGTGTTCTCACGCCTAGAGGGCCTATATATAGTGATGTTAGGAGGGTCCTCCTTGGATCGATTGGGAGAGGCTTGGAGGGTGGCGGAGGGGTTTCTAGAGAGGCTCAGGCCCAGGGAGGAGGAGATTAGGGAGGCCTTCAGGGTCTATGGGCTCTTGAGGGAGAGGCTTGGGAGAGCCTTTCCAGGCGATCTATTCTCGATAGAGCTCTACGGATCTATAGCTAAGGGGACAGCTATCTCCGGGGATCTGGATCTAGATATATTCGTCCTAGTCCCAAGGGAATATGGTAGGGATTGGATAAAGAGGAGCTTCGTTGAGAAGGCAAGGGAAGCTCTCAGAGATATACCTCTTGAGGAGAGGTATGCTGAGCACCCATATCTAAGGGCCAGGATCGATTCTATAGAGGCCGACATAGTCCCGGCTATAAGGATCTCGAGGGCCTCGGAGGCAATCACGGCTGCTGACAGAACACCTTTCCACACGGAATATGTTAGGAGGATGCTGAGCAGCGATGGAAGAGACCATGTGAGGCTGTTGAAGAAGTTCATGAAGGGCATCGGAGTATATGGGGCCGAGATAAGGGTAGGGGGCTTCTCAGGCTATGTAGCAGAGCTCCTAGTAATATCCCTCGGAGGATTCATAGGGGTTATCGAAAACTCCTCTAGATGGAAGCCTCCTGTGGTCATAATACCGCCTGGCAGCGATATAGGCGAGGATGAGGCCAGAAGAC
>JAVVGE010000219.1:0-3229 GCA_032249255.1 Desulfurococcales archaeon
AAGGAGTTAGAGACTGGAAGGTAATATATCCTGAAACCGGGTTTCCAGTGAAATCCTTGGTTTTAGGAGTAGTTGAGGTTGAGCCTAAGAATTCTACGCCATTGCATAAGCATAATTGTGAAGAAGTCTATTATATACTTGAGGGAGAGGGCTTGTTGGAGATCGGTGACAAAAGATATAACGTTATGCCGGGTGATGCCGTTTATATTAAGGAAAACATGCCCCATAGGATAATTAATACTGGGAATAGTGTGTTGAAATATGTAGCAGTAGCCGGAATAATGTTTGTTCCACTGCTACCTGCATGGCCTACTCAAAGTCCTTATGAGATTCTTGAAGAGAAGCAAAGCTAAGTTGCCGATTTAATGCTGGATCTTCGCTGAGGGTGTATAGATATTCTCTAATTACCATTAGACTGGCCTATCGATGTAACAACTCTTTGGGTTTTATGCTAGTTACAGCTGGTATATATTAATGTTTGAGGGTACTGGTATATGGGATGATGAGGCTCGAAAGGGCCGTAGAGGTGCGGTGCCCGCGCAGGTCTGATCTCTCTCCTCTATATGCTTATAGGCTGTGCATGTAAGCTCTATAGGGGGTTGCTTGTCTCAGCGACATATCGAGGTTTTGAGGACTGCTCTTAAGAATCTGGATGCCAGTATTGAGGCTGGTAAGAGGGGTGTGAAGATCCATGAGCTATCTTTGATCGGCTCTATAAAGGAGATTATTGGGCATGGTGAGAGGGTTCTTGAGAAGGGTCTCTGTCTCTCATCCTCTAAGGAGGTTAGGAGTGCTGGCTATATATGTGAGGGTAGATGGGTGATTGTCAGGGCTGGAGATATTATATCTATCTCAAAGGTTGGGAGCGATATTGCGATATCGCTTAGAGGCGGGGAGTTCATGGTTATGAGGGGGAGTACTGGGGTTGTGATTGGTCCCAGCTATCTTAGGATCTTTATAGATGGCTATTCAGAGGAATATAGTTTCAAGGAATATAGGGATGCTGTCGCGAGGATTCATCTCTTTAAGAAGATTGTTCCAGCAGCTCTAGAAGCTCTTAGGAGGGCCGATGAGAGCTTCACTAGATGTGTCAAGATATATAGAGTTAAGTGTTGAGCGGTAATACAGGGACAAAGGTAATATCTTTTCTAGCATCTATAATTTGAGAGACGTTGCTAGAGGTATATCCTGGAGTAGAGCTTGTGGTGGATACCCCCTATATCTATCTAAGGAGATACAGAGCCCTTATCATAGCCGACGCCCACTTAGGCTTTGAAGAGGCTATGGCTGAGGCAGGGCTCTTCCTACCTAGGGGGCAGCTAAAGCAGCTTCTACAGGATATTGAGCTGGCATTCAACACTCTGAAGGTTGAGAGGGTCATCATAGCTGGTGATCTTAAGCATAGGTTCGATAGGCTCGGGTCTCAGGAGAGGAGGGAGATCGAGGAGCTAATGAATCTTTTCAAGAGAAAGGGGGTCGAGGTAGTATTTGTGAGGGGTAATCACGACAACTATGCATCGATAGTAACATCTAGATATGGTGTTGAGCCAACACCCCACTATAGACTAGGAGATATATTGGTGATCCATGGTCACCAAAGCATTGAAGAGGCTGGCGGGGATATGCTAGTAGAGGGTGTGGGGATCATGATATATGGGCATGAACACCCAAGCATATCTATAAGCGATAGGCTTGGCAAAATAGCTAAGTTCCCATGCTTCCTAGAGATACCTCTGAGAATAGGTGGAAGAACGATCAAGGGGCTTGTAGCCCCAGCAGCAGGAAGCTACCAAGCAGGCACCCCCATAACTACTATAAGGAGTAACTACCTCTCGCCAATAACTAGGAATAATGGGGATATAGAGAATGCTAAACCATATATCCTTGCGAGGGGGGAGGGGATCTTCGAGCTACCGAGCTTAGCATATATACAGGATCTTATATAGACCCTTCGAGCAAATTCGGAGCTCAAGATATAGGGAGATCAGGCTATATATAGCTCTAAAACATATTAGCTGGGATAGGTGGGCATAATAGCCAGCACCCATTACACCTCGTGGGAACCCCTTATAACGGATATACTCAGCTGCACCAAGTGTAGGCTCCACCTATCTAGGAGAAAAGCGGTCCCTGGAAGCGGGAGGAGAGATACAGAGATCCTATTCATAGGAGAGGCTCCAGGAGCTACGGAAGATGAGATGGGCCTCCCATTTGTTGGGGCGGCAGGGAAGCTTTTGGACAGCGTGTTAGAGGAGATCGGGATTAGGAGGAATGAGATATATATAACCAATGTTGTTAAATGCAGGCCTCCTAATAATAGACAGCCGGAGAGGGATGAGATAGAGGCATGCTCTATATACCTAGAATCCCAGATCCTCTTAATAAGGCCCAAAATCATAGTCACGCTAGGTGCAATAGCAGGTGAATGGGTATGCAGAAGAATGGAGATCAGGTGGCTAGGAGTCACAAAAATGAGGGGACACATATACAGAGGCAAGCTACTAGGTCTGGAAGTCACATTCATACCAACATATCATCCAGCAGCAATACTCAGGAATAGAGGTAATCTAGAGGATCTAAAAAGAGATCTAAGAACAGCTATAGATGAACTCTCAAGAATCAAAAATGTGGAAAAAGAGAAAGTGACCCGACCTCTAAGCAGCAAAACCCTCCTCGACTATATAAACACCACCCAATCTAGAAAAGCTGAAACCCACTCCACATAGAAAGATAGTTTATCTCTTAATAGAGGATAGCGATGTGAAGTGTTAATATATCCACATAGGAAGGTAGAGATCTTTATAGCAATCCAAATAATGCTAAGTAACTAACCTTCGCCAGGGCTATTCCGAAGTTAATAGTTATTGGTTAGATCTATAAGCTTTTATCTCTTATTATCATCGGTGTTCGTTGTTTCAGATGCTTCAGAGAGGCTGTTGCAGAACTGACGATAAGTTTAAATATCTCTGGTTATCTCTAATTATTTGATTAGAGGTGGAGAAGCTCACAAAGATCCTCAGGAGAACTGTTATACTGGAGGGCTGGGTTAATAGGTTTGGAAGGCAAGCACTTAGAGAGATTGAAGATGCATATAGAGATGCTTGTTGAGATGGTTGAATACGCTGTTAAGTATAAGGCTTCCCAAGAGACACTACATAGTGTCTTCTACGAGAAGTTTAGAGATAAATATCCATGGCTCCCAACTAGAGTAATTAAAGGTGCTTATAGG
>JAVVGE010000220.1:0-3224 GCA_032249255.1 Desulfurococcales archaeon
CAATATTACGATATACAGCCCGGGATCCCTAGGTATATATTTAAGAGGATCTCCGCCCAATCTATAAAAATTAGCTTCTATGGAGATATTTTAATCTTTTCAGTTGCATATCCTCATCAAGACACATAGAGCCTATAACTAAAAGTCTCGCCCTTCAGGGCGGGGGAGGAGGTTAGGAGGTATATAAGTGCCACCTACAAGCTAGGCTTCCTCGAGGCCCTTGTTTTCCAGGACCTGGACTAATTCATACCCATAAATTTTAGGTGATAAATAAGTGGATAGGTTCTGGGGTGCCCAGCCCCTAGCTGTGAGGATATTCATTATATTATGTGATATAGAGATGCCCCAGGCTCCCAGGCATTGGAAGGGCTCCAGAGAAGGCATTGGGAGGAGCCCTTCCTTTTAACGCTGTCGAGATCAGTAATATTCCTTAAGGAATCCTGCCCACAGTACAGCCAAGAAACGCAGGCAAGCCACAGTAGGGTTGAAATACAGCACAAGAACGCAACACACTGGATCGGCTAGGGCTGTAATAGTGCTGGGCTACGCAGAGATCTGGCTATGGGATCGAACAGATCGATCCCGAGGATCAATTAAAAAGCCTAGCCTGGACTATCTTCAAAACTTATGGGGCTTTCTTAGAGAGAAAACCCCTCTTGAATCAAAACTTGATTAAAGATCCACCACAAAACAGAGATCTGCCAATAAAATAATGAAGAAAGGATCAAAAATTTGGTTCGATATATGACACCCTCCCCGCCCTTAAGGGCGGGGTTTCGAATCTCTGGGCCTGGGGTGTTAGCCCTCTGGAGAGGGATTAATGATCTAATATCAGCGATATAACCTTACAGCCCTGTGGAAGGTTTTCTATCATAAATTTGTGGTGGAACTCACAAACAGCTCCCGCACAGAGCCTATCATTTGATGGGCTCTGTTGAGGAGGTTTAGATGAGATCTAACTCTTACTAGCTTAGTATAAATCTCCGGGATGCTATAGAAGGTTCAGGGGTTCGACTAGCCATATACTTATTAAAATAATATATTTATTATCTATCTCTTAAAACATTATTAGGGGGCTATGGCTGCTGGTAAGTGTTATGACAATGCGTCTGAGCTCCTCTCAAGGCTGTTTAGCAGCGCAGCCCAGAGCCTTTGGATAGCCACAGCCTTCCTGGACAGCTGCGGTGTTAGCCTTATAAGGAAGGCCATTTCTAGGGGGGTTGGTGCGAGGCTACTAATATCGAGCGAGGTAGGCCCAGATGTTCTAAGGGCTCTCGAGGGGGCGGAGATAAGGATCTACTTGGGGGGATTCATGCACATGAAGCTATATATAGCAGATGGGAGGGCCTACGGCGGATCTGTCAACCTAACATGCCCAGTCCTCAGAGATCTCAACGTCGAAACGCTGTGCGACGTAGATCCAGCGAGCGCCGTCAAGATCTTCAACAGCTACTGGGCCAAGGCATCACCATATATGCCCGAGGCTGTCGAGCAGATCCCGAAGTGCCTGGTAGAGGTTAGAGATCTTGGGGATAGCATATCGTTTAAAAACCCATTCGAAGGATACGAGCTCATAGTATACAGGTCAATGCCGTATTCGGTACTGCTATCGCCAGCTGCGAGGAGGATGGTTCATATGGCGCCTGAGATACTCACTACATATTCCTTAGAATATATTTTACCCTCCAGCAAGAGGCGCTCTGTAGATGTTGGGAGTATAGCGAGCCTGTAGGCTGTGTATAGCAGTAATGCTAAGGAGCTCGGCCACGAGGATCTCCCTGAGGAAGATAGGGTTAGGGTCAGCAAAATCCTCTCAATGCTCTCATCAACAGTAAACTCCCTCGAAAGCTCGATAAGACCCCTAATCGAGAAGCAGGTTGAGGAGGAGGCTCGAAAGATATTAGATATTATCGCTGGTAAGGTTAAGGAGCTGGCTAGGAAAGATGTAGAGATGAGCTATCACCCTCTGGCTATCCCTCCGCTACTCGATAGCCGAAAACACCCTAACCATATCCATAAGCCTAACCATGTCGGTATATTTAGATGGCGAGGAACTAGCAGAGCATCTATCAGGTAGGATGCCCAAAGCTATTGAGGAAATCAAGGCAGCAGCCAAGGGCTATATAGACAGCTTGCTTGGGAGAGTGTCCGAAATAGCTCAGGAGAATCTCCAGAGGGTAAGGCGGTGCGGTATTGCTTCGAAGGTGTTGGTGAGCCTCACCCTCTCCCTATATATCGATGGGCAGAACTATGAATACAGGCTAGGCGAGACCACTTTATAGGTGGTGGGTTTTACATGGATATAGGTTCGAGGCTGTTGATAAGAGATTCGACGATCTGAAAAATACAATGATAAAAGGTCAATGACCTTAAGGACTATGTAGATAAGAAGCGGGATCAACAGTTCTATTACTAGGATCCCCCTTAACGGAATCAGCTAGAATGCCCAGATCAAAGCCCCCGGTCCCACGGGCTTTGCCGGATACATAGATGCCCGGGGCATAGGTATATACTTTCACGCCGCTTATTGGCCGCGGCTCCGGAGCCCTTTGAATGCCTTTAAATAAAAAGATGTGCAGATCCGTTGCCTTCCTATAGCTTGAATAAATCCCATGCCGCCATAATAGCTTTATAGGTATATTATACTCCTTAGGCTTCGCCTCCCATGTAACTTTGAACCTAATCCTATTACGATTCAAGTTCGTAGTAGTGCTCTGAGGGGCCTATGAACCTATAGACTGGGATTGCCATGTATCTCTGCACTGAATCTCCCCACGGGCTCTTCACATCACACCCCCTACACTCCTCCCTAGCCCTCGCTATGAACTTCCTCATCCACGTGTGGTGGACAGCTACCATCACGTCGAAGACTGCTGCTAGAATATTTATCATAATTACTGAATCTAGCTCTGAATCCCAGTATGATGTCAGGACGTTCAGGTTTAGCGACCCACTCTCTAGCCTTTTGCCTCTGGTGCGCATTGTCGAATGCACTATTCCTGAGAGCATCTTATACACGTTGCCCAGAAGATTGTAGAGGTTCCTGCATTTCCTGGCAACTCCCTCTGGGATCTGCTTCACATATTCTAGCTTCTCTTCAAACACAAGTTCCCTCAGATATTCTGAGAGTCTCTTAGTGGAGCCGCCAGATTCTATGAAGCCCTTGTTGTTCAAGATCTCGTCGTGTAGCTTGATCTTCTCATATATGTTCTTATTCTTGAATT
>JAVVGE010000221.1:0-3211 GCA_032249255.1 Desulfurococcales archaeon
TTAACAGTCAATGCTAAAGTCTCAACGTCTATGCATGCATCTATCCTTACTCAAGTATGTATATGATGAACGTTGGATCAAGAGTTTTCAACCTCTTCTAGGATCTTGGACGCCTTCTCAGAATCGTGTTTAAATGTTAAGTTCGTATTGGCATATCCACCATGCCACTCATTATTGAGTATCGCGTATATTGGTATGCCGTAACAGCCCGCAGCTTTTCTTATTATTTCATCTCTATCTATAGCGTAATTTATACCCTCAAAAACTCTTGTATTGTTGAATCTTCCATAGTTGATCGCTATATATACTAACCATATATCAGAATGTCTTTATAACTTTTAGATTTGGATCCTTCTCCGCGTCTGGTATAAGGCTATAGCTTGTGGCATATCTCTCTGTGTCAACCTATCCTATCTTTATGGCATAATATCTTGTTTCGGTCTCTGTTATAACCCTTATAACGATCCTTGAGATCTTTGGATCGCCCATGAGGTAGTTGGGGTCTCTCTCAATTACTATGCTCTCCCCAGGCGTCCTGCTGACGAATTTGAATGGGCCGCTTCCCACCGGATTGCTATTTACCCGATCTATCTTTTGACTCTCCCAGAATTTCTTCGGGACTATGAATTGAAAGCAAGTGGCTAGGTTTAGGAGGAAGAATGCTGAGGCTTATTCAATATAAACCTTACTGTGTAGTTGTCGATCTTCTCTATGTCCTTTATAAGAACTGATATAGTCCCCAGATATCTTGGCGCATTGTTGCCGATTCCATATTTATATGTGAAGACCGCATCATCGGCAGTTAATTCAGAGCTATCGTTGAAATTGACCCCCTTCCTAAGGTAGAAAGTATAGTTGAGCCCGTCTTGAGAGATCTCCCACTTCTCCGATAACCAAGGAGCTACTTTGAGATCTGGTCTGAGCGCTACTAGCGGGTCGTATATGTGCTAAAACCCATATGGATCTTAGATCTGTTGCCATGAATGGATTCAGAGTTAGTATATCTGAGGGGAACGCGATCCTGAATACATTTTTGCTTGGATCAACTGATTTGTACATGTAGAGCATGCTCCTCCTATTATAAGCTTCTATTATGCCTCTTGGTAGAGTGTAGTTATTCCACTCAGCCCTTATAACTTGTGTATTTATGCTTAGATAGAGCGGTATGAAAGGCCACTTAGAGACTATGGCCTGGATCTGCCATGCAAGCCTCTTAGTCTCATTCTCGCTCTTAGCAGCTATTACAGTATCGATAAGCCTGTCAATCTAGGAGTTATTGTAGCCCCAATAGTTATAGCCTCCTGGAACAGCATTTCTGCTTTGAATCGAGCTGAGCATCCCAGTAGGATCCAGGCTCTGGCTAACTGCCAGGAAGAAGGAGTCATAGTCAAAAGTATTCATAATCCGGTGATGCATAACAGAGGATTCGGGCTTGACAAGCTTAATATATATCCACTTTCTTTAGCTGTTCCGCAACTACTTCTGCTGCCTTGTCGGACGAGAGAACCAGGACAGAGAAAGCATCTCAAAGCTAGGCCTAGGCCTTGTCTTAGCTTCAGCAAATATTATTAATCCAGTAGACGAGAAACCTAGTATCCCTGTGCATATAAGAACAATGATCAATATTGGGGAGAACCAATCCCCACTATTCATTATTGAGGCCCTGAGTATAGTTACTATTATTATTAATATATAAGACCATTTCTCTATCTAGAGAAGATCTAGCCGAGTCAGTAAGTATCCTTAGAGAAACATCTAATTCTCAGGACAAGGTTGATTATTATGAGCTATGCGATGATATAAAGTAGGCAGTTTGACAGGGTAGCAACCCAACAAATACCCCCATTAGGGTGGGATAATGATTTTATTTAAACTTTCTAAGGAGACATTTGCAGCTATGATGAGATCTATAAATAATACTTTAAGGGTTAGGGGTTAAATTTGAAGCATAATGCTTATGAGATGCCCAGCGGGAAAGCGGCCTACCCCCAACCCGATGATCATGAAAAGCGATTACCCTGCATGAAGGGGTAATGCTCGAGACACCAGTAAAAAGATCTTATATAGAATTGAAAGGGGAGAGGATCATAGCAATGATCAAAGCCGGTCTGTTATAGAATTGTGCGTCAATTTTACTTGGCGCTAACAAGCTTCTCGGCTTCTTCCACCATCTTCTCTATATATGGTAATCTCCTCTTTACAGCCTCGCTATCCAGCTTTGTCTCATGGAATCCCCATACATGGAGAGCCCATGCTCTGTCCCATGCCTCTTCGAACCACCTGCCAACCCTATCGCTTATAGCTTCAACAGCTTTCTCCAGCTCTGTGGTAGTCCATCTACCCCTCTTCTCAACCTCTCTCAGAATATTGCCTAGATTGAGGTATATAGCTAGTGCTTTCACACACTCCTCAGCAGCTTTATAGAGCTTCTCACTAGCCTGAATAGGATCTCTATCCACAAGCTCAGCCCCCTCCCTAAGATATCTACTAGCCAGCTCCAGGCGCACCTCAGTAGCTGCGGCAGGATCCAGACCAAGCTTCTCAATAAGGCTACTGAGCACAATCTCCTCCAAACCAAAACCCCTCTTAGCGATTTCCTCAGCAAGTCTTCTAGGAATTATCACCGAAACACCCACAATATCATCCCATATATTCATTTAACTCAAAGCTCTATAAAATTACTATGAGAATATTTAATCCTACTAAGTTAAGAAGATCAAGGATCAATTCATCAGGATCTTTAAATACCAGCAGGTATTGAGATGCTGTTTCTAATTTTACATTACATTATAAAATACCTTGTTTTGCATAATTATTTATTAAGATGTAAGGAGTTCGGGCTTCATTGGGCTTGATATCTTTGATCAAGCCCTCCTCCCTTGGCTTCACCGCCCTCAGAACCCCTCTTCATTGGGTTGATGCTGTTATCAGAACTGCTTACTCCATAATCGAGCCTTGGAGGAAGAGACATCTAAGGGGATGGCTAGGAAGATCAAGCCGAAGATCAGGAGGAATTCGCTAGGTGCAAGATCACGCTTATGAAGATAGATTATCAATCAAAAACCTTAAGGATAACACTGAAGCCAGGAGAATACCTCTCAATACCCTGAAGAACAACGTGGTTTGAGCCAGAGTTAAAGGCTGGATAGTGGATGAGGCTATAATTAAGATGATAGAATCGTTATTCCCTTTAAGAGCTCTAAGTAGATCT
>JAVVGE010000222.1:0-3197 GCA_032249255.1 Desulfurococcales archaeon
AGCACATCTCCAAGCATCCTGCTATATGTTCACGATCTCTTCCAATGCCCTGAATCCTCTCTTAGATAATTGCTTTGAGGGTAGAACAGCGGTTCTACTAATAAAGATCCTGTCGCCCGGCTTTGCAACTCACATCCACTTCTTATCCCTCTTTTTCATCCTCCCAGCCATTATCCATAGACCTCTCTTTGTTCCTAAACCTCCACTCCAACCATTAATTAATAATGAAAGAATATAAAAAGATTTCTACTACCATGAAAAAGGGTTCAGCCCATTCCACTCATTTCCTTTTCTTGAAACGTACCACCATATACGCTCTATCAATCTTAGGCCTGAAATTCTATATGTGCTTCGTGAAGGATAGGTAGGATCCGGTACCGCTATTTTTGGAAAACTCCAGTTCAATTTCAATTCCTTAGGCTTTTGAGCTAGCTATTCTGTCGAATTTTTCAGGATCTCGAATATAAAGTATAAGGATTATCAATAAGACTGCAGCGATTGGCCCTAGAAAACTCCATATAGATCTCCAAAGCTCCGTTATCCAATTAATAACTTCACCCATTCCCCATGCATCCTCGCGTCAGAGACTTACAGCTGAAAGCCTCGAGCTTCAGTGTGGAGAGGCCTGCTCATCCTCATTAGATCCAGCTACATGCTGCCTCTCCTTAGATAGACTGCTGCTCTGGCTATACAGCCGGGGTTATCGCATATCAAAACAGTCCTTCCATTGACTACTGATATTCCGCCTATCTGACCCCCTCCCCGCCCTAAAGGGGCAAGGCTTCCCTCTGGGCGGTTCATTGTTCCCCCCATCTATTCGGGGATACATCTGTCATCTGGGGGGCAGACGGGGGGCCAGAACTCCCCCGGGATTTGCTTTGATCTTTAGCTTTTTCAAAGCCCTCTTCCTGATATTCAGCTTTCCTATAACGTCCCTATCTCCCTCAAAGCCACATCTTGGGCATCTAAGCCTTCTATAATCAACCTCTTTTAATCCCTTGGAATCACATTTAGGACACTTAGACGATGTCCCATTTGGATTTACAATGGCTAGCGGAACCCCTTGTTTCTTAGCATTCCAATCAATCCACTTCCCAAGTCTTTTATAGCCCATTATTATGAGCTTTGTTCTGTGATCCTTGTTCTTTATCTTCCTCAGAGAATTTATCAGCCCAGTTAGATCCTCTCTAGCAACTGCGTATCCAAGCTTCTTAGCAAATCTCACAATCTCCAAGGCTGATTTCCTAGCCCAGTCCTCCAATATATTCCTAGCCTTCCTATGATAGGATCTTATTCTATTCAGGATCCCTCTTCTCCTCCTCCAAGCAGGGTATCTTGTGAAGGAGTATCTCTTCTGGAGATCCTCGGCAAGCTTTTTCCATCTATGGGCTCTATCAACCTCTGTGTCCCTCTCTTTGTTAATCACGTGATCTCCATACACTATCTTCCTCTCATTGATATCCACAGCTATAACATCCCTAGGCTGATAAGGCTCTGGCTTAGGCACCTTCTTGGATATCCACAGAATCATCTTTCCATCTCTATAGACAAGCCTAGCCTCCCTATTTTTATAGTCATCATACCTCCTGTCCCAGCCCATGATCTTAAGCCTTATCCCTCCTATGATCTCTACGTAGCCATCTCTGATCCAATAGCTCTGCCCTGGATGTAACAACATGCTTAGCTTCCTAACCCTAGGTCTCCTACCCCTCCTAGGATTGTTCCTCCAGGCATTGGCATTGGCTAGAGCATCCCTGTAGCAGTCAATAGCTGTCCTAGGTGGGAGGTTGAACCATTCTCTCAGCTCTCTATATAGGGCGTTATGAACCTCCCCGATTTTCTTTAGATTCAGTCTCAGGATCTTATTTATTGCATAGTTTAGGGCTGTGTTGTATCTTCTGAGGAGCTCCATGGCCCCGGGCTCGGGACTAACCCTCATTCCAATTGAAAGGGTTAGCAACCCCTCATCGCCAGAGGCCATAGAGCCCCTCCAAAAACAAATACCTGGAGAGCTAATAAAAACCATCCCCACCCTGAAGGGCGAGGCTTTCAGTTGTAATTGTGGGATATATTATTATGTAGTATAATACTATCGGGGTGAACCGTAATCCTTCTTCTGACAGCTTTTCTCCCCATCATAACCCGCCTAAGAAATATACATAATATAATATAAGCTGGATATACTACAACATGGCTCTGACCTTCTCCCTTTTAAATTTCCACCCCTCCCGCTGTGGCAGGCGGGTCTATGGCCTTACTATTATATTGCTTTCAGCTTACCCCCATCTATTTGGGGCTATATCTATCATCTGTGAGCAGTATGGGGCCAGAACCCACTCAGGAGCCCATCATCCTTGGCTCAAAAATCAATATTAGAAAGCTTATAAGCCATAACCATCCCCGCCCTTTTAGAGCGGGCTTTCAGTTATAAATACCCCACAGCTGAGGGCACGCCCTAAGGATAAGCTCTGAGAAGCCCTGAGGATCCCATAGCCGCCCCAAACCCCACGCACAAGGCTTATCGGGGACAGGCTCCGGAGATATTCCTTATAAGGATAAAGGATATTCATTGCCCTAGCATGGCCATACCCTTTTAATGGGGTTGAAAGGGGTGCCTGGCTAGCTGGGTGTGCCGAGGCACCCTTTTAAGATGTTCATCTAATCAAAGTCCAGGCACTCCGGAACCCGCCACCCCTGATATTTCTTAATAATAATTATATTTTGGCATATCTATATCCCTTTTCAATATATATTGTTGGGAGTGCTATGGATACTATCCGTATTAGGGCAAGTCCTGAGAGGATACCGAGGTAGAGAAAAACGATAAAAATTAAGGAAATCATTAGCAGGATGCATAGCTATGTGATAAGGCGTAGGGGGTGTTTCATGGAGATTCGTGGATCGAGAGAGAGGTTAGGAGCATCATTGCTGGAAAAGATATTGTTGAGAGCGGGATGATCACAGTGCTCTATGGTTCTAAGGGTTGTGGTAAGAGCACTTTCTTCAGGGTTCTATCAGAATCAACAGATCTAGAGGCTGACATCAGGGCAAGCCTCGTTCTTTAGGGCGGGGTATGTTTGTGTTTTTAAGCTTTCTAGGTAGATATCTATGGCTGTGATGAGGTGTATGGTTTTGAGGGTTTGGGGTTGATGTCTCGGATGGGCACCCCGTTAGCGTGCCCCGATGTCCCTAGGGGG
>JAVVGE010000223.1:0-3176 GCA_032249255.1 Desulfurococcales archaeon
CCCACTATGTTCACAGAGTATGCCAGGATGCTGTTGAAAGGGTTTCCTCTCTAAGAAGGAAAAGGAACAGGGCTAGGCAATACTCTAGAGGGATCTTTGATGAGTTGGTTAAGCATCTAGGTCTGGGGAAAAGGGATCTTAGAGGTAGGAGGATCGTGAGATATCTCTGGAGGAGATCTTGGGAGATCGCTCGGCACCAGGTTGATCTAGAGATGAGTAATGGAATACTAGTGCCTAGGATCAATAGTGTTAGCCTATGGCTAGTTTATGACCTCATATGGAAACCAGTAAACCCAATTAAGATCAGGATCAATGGTTTTGAGAATATTTTCTTCACAAGTGTTGCCATCAATACTCATAGGGGCTGGGTGCACCTCGATCTTGAGCCCTCTAAGGAGTTCTACAAGCTATTGGCTAGGGGTTTTAAGCCGACATCCCATTCTAAGATTAAGCTTGATAGGAAGAGTAGGAGGGTGCTTTTCCACCTATCCCTAGAGAAGGAGGTTGAGATCTACAGGCCTGAGGATATTGTTAAGCCTGTTGATGTTAATGAGAACTCTGTAGCAACTCTCTGCGAGGCATTAGCAATAATCCTAGAAACAGATCTTGCAGAGACGACACTGGGCTATAGCTATAGGAAGGAGAGTATTCAGAGGAGAAATGGATCCGGTAGCAGAGAGGCTAGGTAGGCTATGGAGAAGCTTAGAGAGGGAAAAAAGAAGAGGAACTATAGATGGAAGACAGCAAGCCTTATAGTCAGGGAAGCCATGAGGATAAGAGAAGTAATAGTTATCGAGAGAATCTCCGGGGAAGATATAAGGGTTATGATCGCTAGGTATAGGAACAAGCAATTAAGGCACAGGATATATCAGAGCGCATTGAAAGGAGAGCTCAATACAATAATAGATAAGGCAGGGAATATGGTGTGCCGGTATTGATGGTAGATCCTAGGAACACTTCGAAGACATGCCCAATACACAAGGCTATAGCTATAATAGAATATGGGGAGGATAGGATAGGGATATGTAGCAAAGGTGGTGAGAGGTAGCATAGAGAGGTAGTAGCATTATTAAATATTTATCTTAAGGCCCTCGAAGCCTTGTATGAGGGCTCTGCCCAGAAGGGCTTCGGGGTTTTTAAGCCTAGATGGGAGCCTCTTTCCGCTGGGCTCAACAGCCACCAGTGAGCCCATAGAGATCCCAAGATCCCTGTGGAGGAGGTGGGGGTCCCCCGATGCCACAGGGCTAAAAATCCTGTGGATCAAGAGACAAAGCAATCCCAAAGCAAAAGAATATCAATAACCATCGGGGGACAAGCGGATGTTTATATGCCCCAACAATCATACAGCTATGGCTTTGATTAGAGCTGTAGAGTAGCTCGAGGGCTGAGGTTGATGCCGGCCAGCATCTCTCGGCTGGTCTCTATATCCTTAGAGGATCCAGGCGCATATAGCTAGCTTGATGATCACTAATACAGAAGTAGTAATCTCACCCCAGGGACATATCTATCCCAGAGGAAAAGCAGATAATCCTGAGTCGAGACCCAGCCTCCTAATGGAAATACAGCTATTCGCGGATAGAACCAAAACAGATTTAATATCATTAGCTGGGAGACACCTAATATCCCTCTAACATGGCTTAACTTATATCAATAAATAATGAGAGAAACTATAAATACTAGATGATGATATTCGATTTTGTTGCTATACTCTCAGGCGCTATTATATCGATCCCAGCTTCCTTAGCTCTTAAGATAACTTCATAAGGATCCTTATCAGCAATGAATGGTGTTATTATAATAATTTTTGAGGGCTTCCTACCGGTTACGCTTTCATAGAGCTCAGCCTTTTTCTTAATAAATATATACTCTCCCCTTTTCAAACTAGAAGCGATCTCAACTATTACCAAGACTTCATCTCTAACAACAACATCCAGATCTATGGTTGAAGGGTAACCATATACCTTTCCATCCTTATCGTACCATATCCACTTCTCTACCATATACCCAGCCTCTTTCATCAGATCCCTAATACCAGCCCTAACTGTTTCCTCATTGACCAGCCCCCATCTTGCTCCTAACGCATCGAGCCTAATCTGGATCCTCTTCTCAAGAGCCTCAAGATCCTTCTTAGTAGCCATATCCCTCTTAACAGCCTCGAGATCGTTCTTCAACAACTCAAGATCCTTCTTAGTAGCCATATCCCTCTTAACAGCCTCGAGATCGTTCTTCAACAACTCAAGATCCTTCTTAGTAGCCATATCCCTCTTAACAGCCTCGACGGCACTTAGTATTGAGGCCCATGGGGCTACCTTTATGAGCGCGTTTTGGATCAAATCTGGTCTCTTCACTAGTACTTCTAGTAATATCTCGGGCTCTTCTAAGAGAATCTCTAGAATTGCTTTCCTCACTAGCTCTTTGATTTCGTGATACGATGATGACATAGATCCCTAGAGAAGATAGTGTGAGAAGGCTTATAAATATGTAGAGAAGAAAATCTGTTAATCTTCAAGCTCTGCATTACTATCTTCGTGCTACTTAATAATCAAGATATAGACTATGGATCCCTTAGAGGGTTTATCGATCGCGTTATGAGCCACCAAACATGGATCGTTTATTTGAATTGGATGTATATTTCCTAATATAATGATAGGTGGAATATCGCTCTCCTATTCTTCTTATCAAGCTTGATCTTTACGTGGGATTTCGGCTTAAAGCCTCTAGCCAGTAGCTTGTAGAACTCCTTAGAATGCTCAAGATCTAGATATACCCAGCCCCTATGAGTATTGATGGCAACACTTGTGAAGAAAATATTCTCAAAACCATTGATCCTGATCTTGGTGGCATCCATAGGTTTCCATACGTGGTCATCAACTAGCCGTATGCTAACACTATTGATCCTAGGCACTAGTATTCCTTCTATCATCTCAAGTTCTACCTGATACTGAGCGATCTCCCAAGATCTCCGCTAGAGATATCTCTTGATCCTCCTACTCCTAAGATCCTTTTTCCCTAGACCTAGATACTTAACCAACTCATCAAAGATCCCTCTAGAGTATTGCCTAGCCCTGTTCCTCCTAAGAGAGGAAACCCTTTCAACAGCATCCTGGCATAAGCCATGTATATAGTGGGATGGGATATTTGGATAGATACTCCTTAGCTCTCGATACTTCCCATTC
>JAVVGE010000224.1:0-3126 GCA_032249255.1 Desulfurococcales archaeon
AAAATCTTACCCCACCCCGCCTTAAAAGACGAGGTTTGCCAAGCTTTAATATCAGTTGATATTGAGATTGAGAGGAGTTTTCAATGAGGTTCTAGGAGTTGAGGATGCAAAAGTTGATTATCTGCGATTCGAAATATCCCTGAACATGGCGGAGGCATCTGTGGAGGAGATCTCTGCGACAGATATATCCGGGTTAGAGCACAGGGTAAGGATCACAGGGCTGGGCTATCAACTAGCGTCTAAGGCGGAGAATAAGGTTGGGAAGGACTTCAGGAAAGACCTGTGATATGCTATCCATGATATGCTGAAAGCTGTGCTAGACCTCAGACTCTTAGACTGGATAGGTATAGAGGAGGTGTCGAAGTACATAAAAGATCCCGATCGTTTGAAGAATGTTTCAAAAAACAACATCGAAGCCCTGATATTAAAGCTTGGCAAACCTCGTCTTTTAAGGCGGGGTGGGGTAAGATTTTTAAGCCCTGGAGTGTAGGTGTTTTTGTTGATGAGGTTATTTCTTTGAGGGTTTGGGGGTTGATGCCTCGGATGGGCACCCCGTTAGCGTGCCCCGATGTCCCTAGGGGGGAGACCCCGAAGCGTACCCCCAGCCCGATGATCTTGGGGATAGAAGCATTAATCCCCCACCAGAGGGCTAACACCCGAGACCCCAGCATAGAAACCCCTGGAGAGGGGAGGGGTCATCTAGGAATTCGTGGAATGGTCTCCCATCATATCTAGTTATGATCGGCATTTTAAGGCTGAGCACCTCTGGGAAATGGGCTTTCTTGGCATCGTATTCCACGATGAAGATTCTTGCAAGCCCGCCGCTGTCTAAAGGTATCTTTAGAGTGAGGCCCGACTCCTCAAGCCATTTGTTGAACATACTCATCTCTGCTAGAAGAACCCTTTTAACAGAGATTTTTCTGTGCCACGAGCAATCTAGATCTAATGTGAGCCTAGGAGGCTGTATCCTTTTTCATGGTAGTAGGAATGCTTTTATATTTGTTTGCTGTCTGGACTTAAGCTTATAAGCATCCAGTCCATGATTGTATTGATGATGAGGCAATAATCTCTGCTAGATCTGGGCGTGGAGAGATCTCGGGATGCGATGATGCTCAGAGCTCCCTAGACCGAAGCCCTGCATGGGGACTATGCCCCAATAGAGCCTCGGGATCCAAGGGTAGATGGGAGCACGGTGCCGCTGGGCTCCACAGCCGCCCATGAAACCACAGGGGTGTCCAAATCTCTTTGGGGGAGGTGAAAGCCCCCGATGGTCACAGGGCTAAAAATCCTGTGGATCAAGAGGCAAGGCAATCCCAAAGCAAAAGAATATCAATAACCATCGGGGGACAAGCGGAGGAGAGTATCATAGCTTTTATACTTCTATTGGTATATCTCATATTGGGTGTCATCGCTGAAGATCCCTAAAGCGATCAACACCTATTGCCCTAGGTGTAAGGCGCATACAGAACATAGTGTGGCTATATACAAGCATGGAAAGAGGAGGACTTTGGCAGAGGGACAGAGGAGGTATTTAGCTAAGCAGGAGGGGTATGGGTCTAAGAGGAAGCCTGAGCAAAAAAGGTTTGCTAAGGTTACGAAGAAAACTGTTCTTAAGCTTAAGTGTCAGAAATGTGGCTATATACTTCATAGGAGGGGTATTAGGCTTAAGAAGGCTGAGCTTGTAGAGGTGGTTAGGGGTTGAGGAGAAGGAAGATCCTTATTCCTGAGCCTAAGAGCAGGTTTGTGAGGGTTAGGTGTAGGCAGTGTGGTAATGAGCAGGTGATCTTTGATCATGCGACTTTTCCTGTTAGGTGCTTCATATGCGGCTCTCAGCTTGTTAGGAGCACTGGGGGCAAGGCTATTATCTATGGCGATGTTATAAAGATCCTGGGGTGAGAGCCTGGTTTTAAAGAGAAAGCAGATCCCAGATACCGGCGAGCTTGTAGTAGCCACTGTCAAGGAGATATTTGATTACGGGGCATACGTAACCCTTGATGAGTATAGGGGCTATAGAGCATTCTTACCGTGGAGCGAGATAACGGCTAGACACTTTAAAGATATTAAGGAGGTCCTTAGAGAGGGTCAGAGGGTTGTTGCTAAGGTTATAAGGGTTGATAGGACTAAGAAACCCCCCGCGGTTGATGTATCCACGAAGAAGGTTAACGATGAGGAGAGGAGGAGTAAGATGATACTGTGGAAGAGGGCTCAGAAGGCGCACAACATACTGGAGATCGTTGCTAAGAGGCTTGGCATGAGCGTTGAAGCCGTATATGAGAAGATTGGGTGGAGGCTTGAGGATAAATACAAAGAGATCATGGCTGGTATAGAGGAGCTAGCTATTAGAGGCGAGGAAGCAGCGCGGGGGTTAGAGATTGATGAAGAGATCCTGAGAACCCTTATAGAGGAGGCGAGACGCCATGTTGAGGTTAAAAGGGTATCCATATCAGGGATCATAACCGCTAGATCCAGAGCCTCTGATGGAATAAAGAGGTTAAAAGATCTCTTTGAAGAAATAATAGCCCTAGTCGAGAATAAATACTCCAAGAACGGGGTTAAGATCGAGCTATATACCCTGGGAGCCCCTAGATATAGACTTACCCTCGAGGGCTCGGACTATAAGGAGCTAGAAAAGATCCTATCTGAGACCATCGAGCATGCGGAGAAAACGTCAAAGAAACTCGGAGTAGAATTCAGCTTTGAGAGAACATAGAAACAGAGAAAGACTATACATAGATCTATATTAGATCTATATAAGTGAGGCAATAATATGAAACATCTAATAAGGAAATGCACTAAATGCGGTAGATACACATTAAAAGAGAGATGCCCAGCATGTAACTCAGAAACCATAGATCCCCACCCACCCAGGTTCTCACCCGAAGATAAATATGTTTCATATAGAATCAAAGCCCTATACCTAGAGAAAAAGCATAGAGAAGATTCGGGGGGCGCTACGAATCCAAGTTAACCATGCAGTACCCTTCTCAAACATTCCAGGCTTCAAAAGAGCTTCTAGAAATCCCTTAAGAAGGAAGTCGAGATCTACAGCCCAGAGAATATGAAGCTTGTTAATGTTAATGAGAACTCTGTAGCAACTCTCTGCGAGGCATTAGCAATAATCCTAGA
>JAVVGE010000225.1:0-3105 GCA_032249255.1 Desulfurococcales archaeon
ACAGCATATATACGTCTTCCAGTCTAAATCCCAGAAGCCCCTCGTCCCTGTATCCAAGAAGCTCTGACGATACTATATTGCTGAGCCCTAGGAATTTGGATGTGGATATGCTTTTGGGCTTTCTATAGATATATCCTCTGGGGCTCCCTTCTCAACGATTCTTCCCTTATTTATCTGGATATATGATTAGAATAGCTAGTGGAAGGGATCTCTAGATCTCTATGATAACCACTGTATATATCGATGAAGCCCAGTTATATTGGTAGACATAGTATAAGATATCGAAGAAGGGGTTTAGCATCAAATACCACATAACAGCTGCGGTAGCAGCTGGAATGGGAGATGGTATCATAATCGGCAGGAGGAGAGCGCTACCCACCCTTTTAAGGGAGACCGAGATAGGCAGAGCCAGAGCTACCGTCAATGCAGGCCTAGGATCGTATATACAAGGGTGTTATATATAACCCTATTTATGTAGGGAATCCTCTGCTATTGATCTATAGTTCTTAGGGCCAACCCAGACTAGCTCGCCTCTAAGTGTATATGTTGAGAGACTTATGTAGATGTTGGTTACTATTGGATAGAGTGTCATTGATAGCATATATATGACCGGGGGTAGCGATAAAAATAATATAGATCGATCGCGGATTTTTCTCGCCAAAAAGACCCCTTATAGCTATGCCTTCATAAACTTTATCCAGCTACTCACAATTCCATTCATAGTCTCCTCAGCACTCTGTTTACCCCTTAGATAGTCTGCCACATTCTGTATGAATATCGGTCTTAGGTCTATGAAGAAGTTCTTTATGCTATTCACTATAGTGATCCTCTTGAGATCCACCTTAGTTTGAGATTCTAAGATGCCTATGAAGGGCTTAACCCACGATGTTGAGGGCACCTGCGAGGCGATTCTCAATCCAGAGTATGTTGCTAGGACAAAACCTATCTGCTCAGCCGCTTGTCCCTCGATTGTTATCGATTGTCATTGATTTTCTTTTGTTTTGGGTTGCTTTGCTTCTTAATCCACAGGGTTTTTAGCTATGTGGCATCGGGGGCTTCCATCTCCCCCCACAGAGATCTTGGGATCTCTATGGGCTCATAGGTGGCTTTTAAGCCCAGCGGCACTGGGCTCCCACTATGCTTGAAACACAGAAGCCCTTCTGGGCATAGCCCTCATAAAGGGCTTCGAGGGCTTTAAGATAGATGTTTATCAAGGCAACTACCTCCCTATGCCACCTCTCACCTCCCTTACTACAAACACCTATCCTATCCTCCCCATATTCTATTACAGCCTTGTGTATAGGGCAGATCTTCGAGGTATTCCTAGGATCTACCATCAATACTGGCACACCATATTCCCTAGCCTTATCTATTATCGCGTTCAGCTCTCCCTTCAATGCACTCTGATATATCCTGTGCCTCAATTGCTTATTCCTATACCTAGCGATCATAAACCTTATATCGTCTCCCGAGATTCTCTCAATAACTATCTATAACGCCCCTAGTCCTCAGGATGTCCCTTACTACCAGGTTTGCTGTCTTCATCCTATAGTCCTTTTTTCCCTCCTTAAGCTTTTTCATAACCTTCCTAGTCTCACTACTATCGGATCCATTTCTCCTCTGGATACTCCCCTTCCTATAGCTATAGCCCAGTATCGTCTCTGCAAGATCTGTTTCTAGGATTATTGAGAATGCCTCGTAGAGAGTTGCTACAGAGTTCTCATTAACATCAATGGGCTTAATATTCCCAGGCCTGTAGATCTCGATCTCTTTTTCTAGGGATAGGTGGAAAAGCACCCTCCTACTCCTCCTATCAAGCTTGATCTTAGCATGGGATGATGGCTTAAAACCCCTAGCCAGTAGCTTGTAGAACTCCTTAGAAGGCTCTAGATCTAGATATACCCAACCCCTGTGAGTATTGATAGCGACACTTGTGAAGAAAATATTCTCAACGCCATTTATATTGATCTTCGTAGCATCCATAGGTTTCAGGTTTCCATAGGTGGTCATCAACTAGCCATAGGCTAACACTATTGATCCTCGGCACTAGTATTCCATTACTCATCTCTAGATCAACCTGGCGCCGAGCGATCTCCCAAGATTTCTTCCAGAGATATCTCACGGGCCACCTACCCCTAAGATCCTTGGCCTAGATACTTAACAAGCTTTTTGAAGATCTCTCCAGAGTATTTCCCAGTCTTATTCTTCCAGAGAGAAGGATACCCTTGTGGTTGCGTCCTGACAAACTCCATGTATGTAGTGGGATGGGATTTTAGGATAGAATAGATCTTCCTTAGCTCTTGATACTACTCATTCTTAAGCCTATAGTGATTCTCATTAGTATTTCTAGAGTATTTCTAGAAGCGTGGAGAGCATGTCTCCAACCACCTTGCTATATATTCATGATCTTTTTAATACTCTGAACCCCTCCTAGACAACAGCTTTGATAACAAAACACCGTTCTACTGACAATAATCCTATCTCCTGGCTTGACAACCCATCTATACTCCTCATTGCTCTTCTTTCTCCTAGCCATTACCCTAGACCCTGTTTGTCCCTACACTTTTATTCCAATCGTTTATTGATAACAAACTAATATACAAGCATTCCTATTAATCTGACCTCCTCTCCCGCCTTCAGGTCGTCATCTTGATCATCATTCCTTTCAGGCGGATCATTGGTTCCCCCCATCTATTCGGGTTTACATCTGTCATCTGGGGGGCAGTCGGGGTGGCCAGAGATCCCCCAGGAGTCCATCATCCCGGGCTCCATAAAATCGAAACCCTAGAAAGCTAATAAACCATAACCATCCCTGCTCTAAAGAACGAGGCTTTCAGTTGTAATAAATGACATAACCCGACCTTCTTGCATGCCTTCGGATCATTGTTGCTCTTAATCTCTTCTAGACCTCTAGGCTTCTCATATTCTCTATCTCTTCGGGGCTATACCTGACCTCAGAAGAGGGAGCCGGGTTTTAGAGATCCCTCCCAAAGCCCTATGAATAAGAGAAAAATTTATTATTAATGAAATATTATTAAATATTATTAATAATAATTTATGGGGGGACAAGCGGGTTGCCAGAGCAGCTAATAGACATAACTATTC
>JAVVGE010000226.1:0-3029 GCA_032249255.1 Desulfurococcales archaeon
CAGATCTCATAGTTGAGCAAGTACTGAGATGCTTAGAATCTATAGCCCCAACGTTCCCCGCTAACGATATTTGATGGTGTTTCCAAATCTTGCATTTCTATTAGCGGGTTGCACCTCGGTGTGAGTTTCTCGGCTTCAACCACACCTCATGGGTGCCCGTCGAGCCCAACGCCACAGGCCTCCCATATGAGGAGAGCTCAAGCATCATCGCTCTCTGAGGATATCCATATATCCAGCACATCTGAATATAGCCTCATCATCAAATATTATTAAGGATTAGATGCTTATATGCTTAAGCCCAGCATTCCCTCCCCACGCTACACCAAGTATTCATAGATAACCAGAGATATTTAAATTTATTGGTATCCCTGCAGCTGCCTTCAAAATAATCCCATACGTAGGCACTTTAGCCCTTAGCGCCCTCTCAATGAGATGGATAATGGGTAGGATGCTAAGGGCTTTAGGAACAGCCTATCTGACCTCCTCTCCCGCCTTCAGGTCGTCATCTTGATCGTCATCGCTTTCGGGCGGATCATAGGTTCCCCCCATCTATTCGGGTTTACATCTGTCATCTGAGGGGCAGTGAGGGAGGCCAGAACTCCCCCGGATATCCCTAGTATTTTGAGGGCTCTCCTCCTAATGTTTAGCTTCCCAACGATGTCTCTATCTGCTTCGAAGCCGCATCTAGGGCATCTCAGCCTTCTATATCCGTTCTCCTCAAGCTTTGAACCGCATTGTGGGCATTCGCTTGATGTGCCCCTGGGATCTACTATTGCTAGCGGTGCACCGAGCTTCATGGCCTGCCAGTCTATCCATCTCCCAAGCCTTGAATATCCCATTATGATCAGCTTCACCCTATGGTTCTTAGGCAGCTTCCTAAGTGCTTCTACGAGCCCTGTGAGATCTTCTCTAGCCACTGCATATTGGAGCTTCACAGCTAGTCTAACGATCTTTAGCGATACCTTTCTAGCCCAGTCCTCAAGGACGTTCCTGGCCTTCCTATGATATGATCTAATCCTATTCAACACCTCTCTCCTCCTCTTCCAAGCTGGGTATCTAGATGATGAGTATCTCCTCTGAAGGCTCTCAGCCAGGATCTTCCATTTATAGGCTCTATCAACAGCTGTGCCTATATCCTTGTTTATCTCGTGGTTGCCATACACAATTTTCTTCTCGTTGATGTCTATGGCTATAACATCTCTTGGCTTATACTGCTTTGGCCTTGGTATCCTCTTGGATATCCACAGGATCATCTTCCCCTCTTTATAGACAAGCCTAGCCTCTCCACTCTCGTACTGGTCATACCTCCTATCCCACCCAATGATCCTGAGCCTGATCCCTCCTATGATCTCTACATAGCCATCTTCAATTCTATATCCCGATCCATGGTGCAGTAGCATGCTGAGCTTTTTAACCCTAGGCCTCCTACCCCTATGGGGATTATTCCTCCACGCCTTTGCATTTGCAATTGCATCCCTATAGCAGTCCAGAGCAATCCTAGATGGTAGTCCGAACCACTCTCTAAGCTCTCTGTAGAGCTCCCTATGCACATCCTTGATAGTTTTTAAGTTCAGGCTCAGGATCCTGTTTATAGCATAGTTCAGGACTAGCCTATATCTCTTGAGGAGCTCTACAGCCCCTGGCTCGGGGCTAACCCTCATGCTTATCGAAAGGGTTAGCACTCCCTCATCACCAGAGGCCATAGAGCCCCTCCAAAAACAAGTACCTGGAGGCTAATAAAACCATCCCCGCCCTGAAGGGCGAGGCTTTCAGTTGTAATTGAAGTTAACTATAGGGCTTTACAAGGTTTAGCGGAGCTTCTCAAAGGTCATGAATAGGATCTAATGATCCTTGGAAACGGATATCAGCCTGGGAGTAGTTATATACACACTATATATCATGGCTAGCCATATGTGTGAGCATAGAGGTTATAGCATTTGCATCCACAGCAAACCTTCCAGTGAGGGGAGAAGCAACAAGATTTAGAAATGTTCTGGGATCTAGATACAGCTATATAAACCGGAGCTCTTCCAGATATTCAGACCCTATACATAGCATCCATCGATAGATCCCTAGCAACAGCTTAAAAACTATTCAAGAGATAGAGAGACAATTAGATAAGCAGCAAAGACTATTAAATCCACAAAAAGCTATTCTGGGACAGCCCATACATAGGATGAGCCAGAGCCGAGAAACAAAGATGTTAGGTCGAGAGATCTCTGCAGACCGCCGGATTAATTATAGTTTTCAGCTGCTATGGATACTCAATATATGCTTTTAATCCCAGCTGCCATTAACTTCTTTGGCATGTTTGATGCTGATCTCTTCCCCGTCCTGAAGGGCAAGGGTTGCCATGTGGGAGGGTCAAAGTACTTTTTCTTCTTCTATTTTTACTATATATAGCTTTCTAATTAATAGCATGTTCGCTATAGTTAGGGCTATACTCCATATGAGTGTAGAAGATATTAGATAGATAGGATGCGACTTTTCGATCTCTGACGAAGAAAAGGATACCATGTAGGATACAGGTAGCTCGGAGCCATAATATGCCTCTCCCGCTAGTAACATTGATGAGGCAAACGGGTTGACATATATTACTAGTGGATCTCTATAGTCTAGTAGTAGGTACACGAAATAGCTAAACATAGCTATTACAAGAGGTACGAAGGAGATCATCCTCATGCTAGATAGCCTCAATATCTTTGTTGATAACAATGATAAGAAGAGCTATAGAGATGCTATGAAGAGACCTACAACTGATATAGCCCCTGGCAGGGCTGCTATGGAAGCTAGTTGTGGATGCACCTCTACCGTTTCTCAGCAGATGGTGGTTCATAGTCTTTCATGTTCGATGATTTCAAGGCTCTCCACCATCTGCCTCTCAACGGTCTCCCCGAGCCCCCTCACCGCAGTAGCTCCCCACCAGTCGCCTGATGACTCATCACCCTACGGGTCTCGGAAACTCGGGGTCACCAATAAGTATATATCTCTGGGGTTTATAAGCATCAGCATATCTCATAGCGTTAAGA
>JAVVGE010000227.1:0-3018 GCA_032249255.1 Desulfurococcales archaeon
CCCTCGAGGATCAGGGGTTCGAGAGCCTCAGCATCGATCGCCACAGGCTTGGGGTATATGTTATAGGCTATATTCTCCACAACCCTCCTAACACCACTTGGGAGCCTCTCAAGCCTTTTATAAACTATATAGTGATTCGTATGTATATCCCCCTCAACACATAGACTAATACGAGCCATAATAGCTGAGGAAATAGTTGATGCCATGACCTCCTGATAGCTTCTAAGACTCCTAAGATAGGGAACAGGATCTATGGGTGCCAGGGCAATATCTAGGGGATTAACAGCCTCCAGGGGATCATCAGAACCAGCTGTCCTCTTAAGCACAACAGCATCTTCACCAACCAACAATCGATTCTCAATACTATTCCTCACCGAGGAGGGCTGGTACCAGATATTATGACCAGCAATAGGTTTAGCAACCCCAACCCTATATCCCCTCGAAACAAGCTCACTTATAAGGGCCCTAGCAACAGTGGTTTTCCCAGCATCATGAGCCACCATGCCGACAATCAATATCTTCAGCGGGGTCCCCAGAAATTTCTAGATATAGACTAGGGAATATATCCCTGAGACACGGTTGCACAGACTTGAAATTCTATATTATGACAATCATCCTAAGTTGTTAAATTGCTACATATCCAAGACCCTAACAACACCTACTTTAAAGAACTAGCCAAATCCTTGTCCTGCAGAAGATCTGGAGTTTTCTCAGTAACATATTAGGTGATCTGGTAGCAAAGCTCCTGTTAATGGTAAAGTTCTAAAGGTTGCTGGATCTATGCTTGATCATTTGCTCTCGTGCTTCGCCATTAGCTTAGCAAACAGATCGAATACCCATGTCAAGTCATAGGGCCCAGGCCCTGCTTCTGGGTGGAATTGAACCCCCATTATAGGTTTCTTCTCATGTCTTATTCCTTCTAGGGTTGAGTCGTCTATGTTTATGAACCATGGTTTGAACCCTGTACCACTTAGGCTCTCGAGATCTACTGCATAGCCGTGATTCTGAGTGCTTACATATCCTAACCCAGTTTCTAGATCCAGAACTGGTTTATTAGCCCCTCTATGGCCATATCTAAGCTTGAATACATCGCCTCCCAGTGCTAGTGCTATTAGCTGGTGTCCTAGGCATATCCCCAGTGTCGGGACGCTGTATTCCAGAAGCTCTCTAACGTTCTCTATGACCTCTCTAAGGATCGCGGGGTTTCCCGGGCCGTTACTTATTATAACTCCGCTAGCGTCTCTAACAACATCCGAGGGATCCGACCAGCATGGGTATCTAATAACGCTGAAACCCCTCAAAATGATCTCCCTAAGAATGCCGTGCTTAACACCGCAATCCAGTATAGCCACAAGCCTACCCCCATCTCCATGCCTCACAGGCTCTCTTGGAGAGACTCGGTATGCATACGCAATATCCTCGTACCTAGGTTCTCTAGACAGGATCTCTACCAGCCTATCCACATCTAGATCATCACTCTCCCAAGTAGCTATAACACCCATCATAACACCCTTATCCCTCAGCCTCTTAACAATACCCCTAGTATCCATCCTCGAGACGCCCGGTATCCTGTATTCCCTCAGCCACTCATGGAGCGACTTCTCAGAAGACCAGTGGCTAGGACTAGTCTCCTCGAAAACCACTAAACCCTCTATCTGGGGCTCTCCAGACTCGAAGTACATATATACATCATACCCACCAAGCCTGAAAGACCTCCTCGCAACACCGTAATTCCCTATAAGGGGGTGTGTAAGAACAAGGATCTGACCCCTATAACTAGGATCTGTTATCGATTCCGGGTACCCAACCATAGAAGTAGTGAACACGACCTCGCCAACCCTGACCCCCTCATACCCAAAGCCACAACCCTCAAATAGAGATCCATCTTCCAGATATAGAGCCCCCCTAAGACCTCTTCTACAGAGGCCCACCCTACCTCCTAATATGGCCCCGGATAACACTCACAGAAGAAAATATAAGCATAAACCAAAAGAATTTCTACCAAATAAATGAGGACGATATACCGCTTACATATAAATCATTTTTCAAAGTATTACCACGAAGATAAAAAACTCTAACATCTAAACACAAAGGTATTACTAATACCTGAAGCACAAAGATCTTTGAATAATAACACATAATTTTATGACCCCTCCCATTCTGAAAGGCGGGCTTTCTATGCTGGGGTCTCGGGCTTTACATATTTGGGGTAGATAGATTGAAATCGGACCCTCTTAAGGAGATGTTTGAATGGCTGCTAGCCCTAGCCAAACTACCGATTTACAACTAAAAGCCTTAATTCTTTAGGACGGGGTATATTTGTGTTTCTAAGCTTTCTAGCTATATTGTTTTTAGATGGGGGAGGTTCTGACCCCCCAGATGACAGATGTAAATCCGAATAGATGGCGGTCCATTGTTTTATCCTCACCATCTACTTCTCAACGATCTCCCTGAGCCCCCTCACTGCAGAGGCTCAGCCCCTGTCGCCAAAGGCTTCAAAGCCCAGCGGGTCTCAAAAACCCAGGATAACCAATTAAATATATCTCTGATGTTTATAAATCTATGGCTACATGGACTTGATAGGCATACGGCATCAGCATACCTCATAGCATTAAGAGGTCTTAGGCGCCAACGAATACTAATGCTGTGAATGATTATGAAAACCGAAACAGCCCTATATGTGCTATATATTAATTCTTATGTATCTTTTGGGCAAGATACGATTTTGCCTTGTGATGTCTAAGTTAAGTAAACTTGCCTACCTTTAGCTGTTTTGAGTTTCATATCTATTTATAAGGGTTGATATATATCCTTTTTATGGAGCGATTTTGCTGAGGTCTAATGAGGTTTGCCAGACCCTCGAGCTTGTAAGATCATATTCTGTGCCTATCAGGGATGATAGGGTTAGGGGGCTGATAACATGGTATGTTAAGGCTCTACAGAATGCTATAGATATAATCTGGGATAATATCGAGTGGAGATACAGCTTCCCAGAGCTCATTAGAAGGGGTGGGAAGC
>JAVVGE010000228.1:0-2989 GCA_032249255.1 Desulfurococcales archaeon
AACGATCAAATCCGAATACTATTGGTGGAAGAGAGAGATAGCTACATACCAGGCTATAAGAGATCTGCTTAGGAATGCTGGGATCTCAACATGGAAAGAATATCATGAGAAGTACCTTAAGGCAATGTATAAAAGGGATGAGAGGCTCAGGCACCTATATATAACAGCTATTAGATTCCTAGCGGATGAGCTACATAGAAGAGGTGTTAAGAAGCTATACATAGGATACCCCATAATGCTCTCACAGGATAATGGGAACGAGTATAACACTAACATATGGTGGTATAGGAGGATAATGCTGTGGATCGTGGATATATTCATGGAGTATGGTATAGAAGTTGAGATAGTTCCTGAGGACTACACAAGCAGGGAGTGCTCGATATGTGGAAACAAACATAAGAATGGGAGGATATATAGAGGGCTATACGAATGCAAGAAAACTGGGAAGAAGATAAACGCAGATATAAATGCAGCGCTGAATATAGCGAGAAGGCTGGGACGCAGGATAAGGATAGCTAGGAAGATAGAGAGCTACCATGTAACACATAACGGTGTAAAATCATTAATCCCTCGCCAGGGGGGCTAACACCCGAGACCCCAGCATAGAAACCCCGCTCTTTAGGGTCGGGGAGGGGTCATAGATCGGCTAGAAATTCTACAGAAATATGCACTCTTTAGTGATGGGGATAGATCTTCTATGAATTAGAGGGCTTATCCGATCGTTATCTGGTCCATAATGTTTTTAGGGGTGTTTATTATAGTTTGCTTTGAGGATTAAGTTGAGGAAGGGGCCGGTGTTTCTTCTGTTTATGGATCTGGATGGCACTATGTGGGATCATAAGAATGTTTCTGAGCTGTCTCCTCCCTTTAGAAGGGTTCTAGAGACAAGGGTTGTTGACTCGAGAGGGGTTCCAATAAACTTATATGTAGATTCTCTAAAGATTCTTCTCTGGGCCAGGGAAAGGGGTGCCATCGTGTCTAGCCTAAGTTGGAATGATCCTGGCAAGGCTCTAGGGGTTCTCGAAGCCTTCGGAATAAGAGATCTGTTCCATTATCACTTAATTGAGAATCATCCTAACAAGGATCAGCTAATATCCAGACTCCTAGGCAAGCTCAGAAAAGAGGGGCAGGATATCCCTCTCTGCAGAGTTGTCTACATAGACGATAGAACAATACATCTTGACGCTATATATAGAAACATAGGAAGACTAGTTTTCATACAAGCTTGGAAAGATTTTAAGAAATATGATGAAGCTATCGAAAAGATAGAAACAAGTATCAAAAGGTGTGAAACAAAATAATAAAAGAAATTTTCATCTTCTCCCTCATGTATTGAAGAAAAGAGAGCTGACATTAAATAGAGGAAAAGCCTCGCATTATACTATGTTTATTGATATTAAAGAAGCGCATGTTTAGATTTATTTAATATTCGAGTTAAACTATTTATGATCGAACGCTGCGGTTGATCGTGTTGTTTCTATAGATATCAATATTATTAGCCCGATCCTCTCGAAGATGCTAGAAAGATTATTGATAGAGTGGTTAAAGGTTAGAGACCGGGTGAGTGGAATGGTTGGGTTCCTATTGATGGAGGTTACTAGAAGAACTCTAGAGATCGGGCGGATGCTATAGAAAAGAGTACGAACTATTAAGTGAAGAGCTTGTTATCAAAAATAGATTCTCTTGATCTTGAAAAAATGGTTGAGGGTAACATGGCTGGTATGAAATAACTGAGAGCAAGTATGGTTAGCTCAGATGTGCAGTGCTAATAAAGATCTTGTAAACGCTAACAGCTAAGGAGATGTTATCGGAGATCTCTTAAACTCCCTGATCAGAGAGATATAGGAAAATAGATATTAGGAAAATGAGAGATAGTGTGTAGTTAATATGCAAGATATTGAGATCGAGCTTTTTCGAAGCTAATGATCAGGACGGTTTATAAGCTTTTTACTCATAGCCAATGCTAGATTATGAAGCAACACTCTAGAGCGTCTCGGTGTTCTAAGACCATGGGAGCCCCTTTACACAGCTTCAATGGAAGTCAATAGGCTGTTACAGCTGAAAGCCTTGCCCTTCAGGGCGGGGATGGTTTTAATAGCTCTCCAGGTATTTGTTTTGGAAAGGCTCTATGGCTTCTGGCAGTGAGGGGTTGCTAACCCTTTCAATCGGAATGAGGGTTAGCCCCGAGCCAGGGGCTATAGAGCTCCTCAGAAGATACAACACAGCCCTAAACTATGCAATAAACAAGATCCTGAGCCTTGGTTTGAGGAGCATTGGGAGGGTTCACAACGCTCTATACAGAGAGCTGAGAGAATGGTTTGGCCTCCCATCTATGGTGCCATTGAATGCTATAGGGATGCCCTTGCAAATACCAATGCCTGGAGGAACAATCCTAGGAAAGGGAGGAGGCCTAGGGTTAGGAAGCTATCAATGCTACTACATCCAGGATCGGGATACAGGGTTAAAGAAGGCTACGTGGAGATCATAGGAGGGATAAAGCTTAAGATCATTGGCTGGGATGGGAGATATGACCAGTATGAAAATGAAGAGGCAAGGCTTGTCTATAGAGAGGGTAAGATGATGCTTTGGATATCAAGGAAGATACCGAGGCCAGAGCCTTACCAGCCTAGAGATGTTATAGCCGTAGATATCAATGAGAAGAAGATAGTATATGGAGATCACGTGATTAACAAGGAGAGGGACACCGAGATCGATGAAGCCCATAGATGGAAGAAGCTTGCCGAGGATCTCCAGAAGAGATATTCCTTCACAAGATACCCTGCCTGGAGGAGGAGAAGAGGGATCCTGAATAGAATAAGATCCTATCATAGGAAGGCTAAGGATATCCTTGAGGACTGGGCTAGGAAGACATCTCTTGGGATAGTGAGATTTGCTAAGAAGCTTGGATATGCAGTCGCTAGAGAGGATCTAACTGGGCTGATAAATTCTCTGAGAAAGATAAAGAACAAGGATCACAGGACAAAGCTCA
>JAVVGE010000229.1:0-2947 GCA_032249255.1 Desulfurococcales archaeon
TCACAAGTGTTGCTATCAATACTCATAGGGGCTGGGTGCACATAGATCTTGAGCCTTCTAAGGAGTTCTACAAGCTACTGGCCAGGGGTTTTAAGCCAGCCCTTTATGCCTAGAAGGGCTTCGTGGTTCTAGGCCTATCCCTAGATGGGAGCCCCTTTCCGCTGGGCTTAAAATCCACCCATGAGCCCATAGAGATCCCAAGATCTCTGTGGGGGAGGTGGAAGTCCCTCGACGACCACAGGGATGCCATAGAAACCCTGTGGATCAAGAAGCACAGTAACCCCAAATAAAAGAAAACCAGAGGCAACTAACAACTATCAAGGGACAAGCGGCTATGGGTGAAAGCTTCGTTCTTTTTGTGCAAGGATATATTTATAATTATTTATATTTTTGTGGATTGTTTTCGTTGATACTTAGAATGTGTTTATTTTTTACTCTCTAGACAGGCCTTTGCCGAGGAGATGTAATACCTAGGCATGGGGATGCAAAAGGTGTCGAAAACATATAAGAAGAGGAATGAATATTATTCTAAGATTAAGGTAAAATCTTGAATGTTAGGGCTCTCCTTATTCATGTGGGGATATAAATAGGTTGAGTTATTAGTCCGAGGGTTTTAAATCCCATTTTAGAGAATTATTATTTAGGTAATATGGCTGAAATAGTTATTGGTATACCGAGGATTGAGAGGGCTGTGGAGAGGCTTGGAGAGGAGCTTGGAAATCTAATAGCTAGCTATGGCATTGTTGCTCTTCCCCTGCCAAGGAGTCTCTGTAGGGATCTTGTATATAGGGCTATTGGGGTTTTGAGGGAGGATCTGCTTGATATATCGCTAAAATACCTCAACCAATCCCTAGCTAGGATCTGGTGGCCTGTTATTAAGGAAATTCCGAGGCTTACCCTAGATATGCCGGATAGGGATGTTATATGCTATGAAGAGGATATAGATCCTGGGTCTCTCGAGACTAATGCTTATAAACTGGCCTCTCTACTGATAAGGGCTAGGATCAGTTTGAGCGAGAGAATAGATCCTAGGCCGTGGATAGAATTTTTCAAGCCCATGAGAAGAAAGGTTCCCGAGATCCCTGAAACAGGTGTAGTCGTTGCTGACGGCTATGTAAGATATAAGGAGATACTGAGCTCTATAGAGTATAGAAAGGCTAGAAAGCTTTGGAGGCTGATCCCAACACCCCCCGAAATCCTTGAAATGATTGCCATAGGCTACCTAGACGAGAAACACGCGCCAGAAGCTGTTAAACACTCTATAAAGTATCTAAGCGATTACGTTATCGGCAGCAAAGACCTTACAGATGCGTATGAGAAGCTTCTAGCAGATAGAGAGTATATAGAATATATAAGAAGCCTAGGAATTCTCGAAGACTAGCGTATAAATTATGAAAAAGTCCAGGTCTCTAAATATATATCCAAACCAGAACTGAGAGCCAGGCATAAGCATAAAACAGAGCCACGGGTATAAACATATATAAACAGAAAAAGATCTCCCTTTAGAACGGGGAGAGGGTGTCATTTTAGAGTTATAAATTCAGTCTCCAAAGCTTTCCTGAGATCCATCTGAGCTAGATTCAGAACAGTAACGCTTCTCAGCCTTAAAAGAGGGTTTCCTATTACAGGTTGCAGGTGCCGTTGTCTCAATCATACAGGATACTCCAGCTCACAGCTCCGCTTCCATTGCTTCCTCCGGCTAGTCGATGTGGAGAAACCCTACACATTGAATATATCTTTCTTTCCCTTTGATCTCTCTCTTTATCTTCAAATCATAGTTCTATCCTTAAAAATCTATATGAAACTAAGAAGAGTAAGAATAAGTTCGGGTTTCACTGGACTTGATTTTAAGCCCTCCTCTCTGGCTTCAACGCCCTCAGGATTCCTTGGGATCCGTATCACTGGGCTCCTCCAGCTCGGGGTGACCCTAATCTACAGATCCGCCTTTATCGCTCCGCTTGTTGCTCGATGATCATTGATTATCACTGATATTAATTTGTTTTGGATTGTTTTGCCTCTTGATCCACAGGGTTTCTATGATATCCCTGTGGTCGTCGAGGGACTTCCACCTCCCCCACAGAGATCTTGGGATCTCTATGGGCTCATGGGTGGATTTTAAGCCCAGAGGAAAGGGGCTCCCATCTAGGCTTAAACCCGAAGCCCTTCTAGGCATTGCCCAAAAGGGCTTCGAGGGCTTTAAAATATATATTTATCAATGCAACTACCTCCCTATGCCACCTCTCACCACCTTTGCTACAGATCCCTATTCTATCCTCCCCATATTCTATCAAGGCATTGTGTATTGGGCAGATCTTAGATGTATTCCTGGGATCCACCATTAATACTGGCACACCATATTCCCTTGCCTTATCTATTATCGCACTCAGCTCTCCCTTCAAAGCACTCTGATACATCCTGTGCCTCAACTGCCTATCCCTATATCTAGCGATCATAACCCTTATATCTTCTCCCGTGATTCTCTCGATAACTATCACTCCTCTCGTCCTCATGGCATCCCTTACTATCATGTTTGCTGTCTTCCACCTATAGTCCCTCTTCTTCTTCCCCTCCTTAAGCTTCTTCATGGCCTTCCTAGCCTCCCTGCTACCAGATCCATTTCTCCTCTGAATACTCTCCTTCCTATAGCTATAGCCCAGGGTTGTCTCTGCAAGATCTGTTTCTAGGATTACTGCTAATGCCTCGTAGAGAGTTGCTACTGAGTTCTCATTAACATCAACAGGCTTACAATATCCTTTTGCCTGTAGATCTCGACCTCTTTTTCGAGGGATAGGTGGAATATCACTCTCCTATTCTTCCTATCAAGCTTAATCTTTGCGTGGGATTTCGGCTTAAAACCCCTAGCCAAGAGCTTGTAGAACTCCTTAGAAGGCCCAAGATCTATGTGCACCCAGCCCCTATGAGTATTGATAGCAACACTTGTGAAGAA
>JAVVGE010000230.1:0-2934 GCA_032249255.1 Desulfurococcales archaeon
GTATAAAGCCTATACTGGGCTCGTAGCCGTCCAATGAAAGCTCATTACTATCCCAGCCAATAACCCTCCTAACATAGATCTCCTTAGAGCTTTTGAAGGGGATAAATACTCTATCGTCCTTGATTATAACCTCACCAACAGCCCAGCCTCTAACTCTGTGCTCGAACCATGTTGATCTCCAGGATATAGTCAAGTATTCCCCTGGTTTTAGAGTTATCCTTATGCTCTTAGCCTGATAATCTATCTTCATAAGCGTTGTCTTGCACCTAGCGAATCTCCTCCTGATCCTCGGCTTTACCTTCCTAGCCCTCCCCCTTAGATAACTCTTCCTCCAATTCTTCATAATCGAGTAGGCTGTTCTGATAACAGTATCTACCCAATGTGCAGCGTAAGGATTATCCTTCATAAGCTCTTCCCTAAGGCGTTTCTTAAAAGCCCTATCCTTCGGAATTATTGGGATACGCATCTTCAAACCCATATTAGTGACCAGCTTTCCACCCCCTTCTAACAAGCTCTGGGAAGCGATATCTCCACTCGATATTATCCCAGATCATATCTATAGCCTTCTGTAGAGCCTTAACATACCATGTTATCAGCCCCCAAACCCTATCATCCCTGATAGGCACAGAATATGCCCTCACAAGCTCAAGGATCTTCAATGAGCTTCATCTCACAAACCTCCTTCGGTCTAAGCAACTCCACTCCCAAATAAAGAAGTTAATACCAACCCTTATAAACTTTTATGAAACCCAAAACAGTTTCTTGAGACGTTATCTCACTAGCGCCATAGAGATCCTCTGATCTCACGGCATAGCCGTACATAGTAGATCTATCAAAGGGCGGGACATCAATACTGGAGTATATATCCTCTGCAAGAACACGCCCATAGCTATCCTCTATCAATACCTCCTCAAACCCAAGAGGCCCTATAATAACATATCTCAAGACCCTCTCAATCGCTTCCTCAGGCTTTAGAAGCTCATGAAATATTATCCTCTTATCCAGCTAAGCAGCACCTCTAACTATAATACCCAATCAACTTTATATAAAGCTCTAATAACCGATCATCAGAGATCAACACAACATAGGGAGTACTATATTCTACATCAGTATTAACAGCACAAGGAAGATCTATTGATGCGTGCCACCCTTTTCTAATAACTAGAAAGCTAACAAGCCTTTTCTACCTATTCTCGCCTTAAAAGGCAAGGTTTTCAGTTGTAAAGACTCATCCTCGCTTCAAAGGAGCGAGGTTCTTAGATTTCCATATAACCAGCAGCAGGATTTTGAAGATTAGAGGGCATGATCATAACTAATAGGAACTAGAACTTCCTTCCGGCCTAACACTGTTTCCTTCTATTCAATAGTAGATCAACACATTGCTTAAATACTTAGAAACCATAACAATATTCGGGGCTGGCAAAAAAGAATCTCCAGAAGATCTACTATAGAGCTGAAAATGTGGTGCATGGTTTTGGGTTTTGTCAGGGTTAGATTTAGCATCTATAATCCGCTATACCAGGAGAAAGCACTGGAAGTGAGTGGGATTGTTGATACAGGTGCTATATATAGCGTTATTCCGCGTAAGGTTCTGGAGGAGCTAGGTATAAAGCCTCTTGAGAGAAGAAGATTTAGAGCCTTCGGTGGATATATAGAGAGAGATGTTGGTGAGGTCGGGATAGAGCTTATGGGTAGAAGGAGGACAGTTACAGTAATTTTTGGCGAGGCTGAGGATCTAGTTGTGCTCGGCATAACAGCTCTAGAGGCATTTGGACTGGAACTAGATCCCGTTAGAGGGATTCTAAAGGAGGCGGAGCTACTGCTACTCTGAAGAATCATCTTTTAGCTTTATAGTAGATCGCTTGGGATCCCGTTTTCTATAGAATAGAAATAGAATTGAAAATATAGTTAATTTAATAAAAGATGGGTAAGGCTTTCGCTCTTTCTTTTAATAATGATATTGATCATTTTCTCTATGATCTCTATAGCCCTTTTTGCCTTTTCAACACCGACAATCGCTTCCTCTCTTGAGACTCCCTCTCCATAGTCTGCTTCCTTTCTAATCTAGTAAAGAATCTCCAAAACCTCTACTAGACCCTTGTACTTTATGGCATCAGCCAGCTTATCATCCCTTCTAGGGATATGCTCACCCAAGACCTCGAGAAGGGCCTCAATAGCTCTTTTCAATGCGAAGTAAGATGCTGATTCAGTCTTGTTATAGCATCCAATTTTGAGATCTTTAGCCGCCTCTTCTAGAAGCCTCCTTGAATGTCCTAATGACAACAGGGCAAGCCTCGTCCCTTTAGGGTGGGTGTGGTTTTATAGGGTTTTCATCATGTTATCTAGTGGGGGTCGGGTCTCGGTGGGCAAATATGCTAGTAAGATGTCCGGCGGGGGGAATCCCCGAGGCGTGCCCGCCAGAGACTCCGACCCCCTGGAAGCATTTAGAGAGCTAATAGAGAGGAGGAAGAGGAGCAATAAGAGAACAGTTAGGTTGAGGCTATTCCCAAACAGATATGAACAAGAAACGCTATTCGACATAGGCTTGGCATGTGCTAGGCTGTGGAATGAGCTTAACTATGAGAAGAGGAATGCATTCTTCAATGGAGAGCTATCGCCTGGGAAGAGGGATGAGATTAACAGGAGATATTATCATAAGTATAAGGGGGTTCTTGGTGTTAATGCTGGTCAGGTTGTTAATAAGAATGATGAGGCTTGGAACGCTTTCTTCGAGCTACTAGATCTAAGGAAACAGAGAAGATTGCCACCTCATATTAGGAAGTTATCTCCACCAGGCTATTGGAAGGATAGAGAGACTGGTGAGAAGAAGATACATATATTGATTAGAAACGATAGGTATCGTGTTGAGCCTATTAGCAAGAACGAGGGATACATAGTACTTGAAGACTTCGATCTGAGGATAAGATATGTTGG
>JAVVGE010000231.1:0-2919 GCA_032249255.1 Desulfurococcales archaeon
AATAGACAAAACAGATCTACTATAGAACTGGGCAAAGACAAAAGAGACCACACGGTTCGGAGGATCTACTATAGAATTGAAAGAAGAGCTATAGACCTAGCATAATTATCCTGATGATCTACTATAGAATTGAATGAAGTTCTGGGTGTTAATGCCCAGGCTGTTATTCAGAAGAATGACAAGGCTTGGAGCGCTTTCTTCGAGCTACTAAAGTATAAGAATCAGGGAAGGCTACCACCTCATATCAGGAAGGTTACACCACCAGGGTATTGGAAGGATAGGCTTACCGATGAGAAGGAGATACATATATTCGTTAGAAGCGATAGATACTACCTAGAGCCCATAGATGATAATGGAGGCTACTTGGTTCTAGTAGACTTCGGTTTGAAGATTAGATACGCTGGTAGGATCAGGTGGGAGGGTAAGCAGGGTAGGCTTGAAATAATATATGTTAATGGCAGGTGGTTTGCGCTAGTACCAATAGAGGTTGGTGTTGAGCCTCCTAAGTCTAACAGGAGGGTTTATGTCAAGCCTAAATACAGGGGTAAAAAGGGTAGGGTTATAGACCCTAGATCTATCAGGCAGAGGGATCCCATAGGGGATAAGGAGGCTTTCATGAATATGGGGCTTAACAACCTATTCGCTGTGGTGATCTCGGATAGGTCGGCATTGCTTATCAAAGGAGGAATAATCAAATCCGAGTATTATTGGTGGAAAAGAGAGACATCAGTCTACCAGTCTATTAGGGATGTGCTGAGGAGGCTTGGCATATCAACATGGATATACTATCATGAGAAATATCTAGATGCTATGTATAAAAGGGATGAGAGGCTCATGCACCTCTATATAAAAGCTACCAGGTTTCTAGCAGACGAGCTCTATAGCAGGGGTGTTAGGAAGCTATATATTGGATACCCGATCATGCTTTCACAGGATAATGGTAACGAGTATAATGCTAACATTTGGTAGTTTAGGAAAATAGTGCCGTGGACAGTGGATATATTCAGAGAGTATGGGATAGAGGTTGAGCTCGTACCAGAATACTACACAAGCAGGGGATGCTCGATATGCGGAATCAGACATAAGAATGGGAGGATATATAGAGGGCTATATATGCAAGAAGACTGGGAAGAAGATCAATGCAGATATTAATGCAGCACTAAACATAGCAAGAAGACTAGGATACAAGATAAAAACAACAAAAAAGATTGAGAGCTATTTAGTAACGCACAATGGTGTAAATTCATTAAACCCTCTCCAGAGGGCTAACACACCAGACCCCAGCATAGAAAAGATGATCTACTATAGAATTGAAAGTAGAATTGAAAGACTAGGGTCCACGGTCTCCCTCTGATACCCCATTACTCAGCAGGAGGCGTGAGCTTTGTGGCAAGCGTTCCTCCTTTCAATTCTACTTTCAATTCTATAGTAGATCACCCTTAACGCCATGGGGCTCCTATCTGAGGAGAGCTCGAGCATCATCGCTCTCCAAGGATATCTATATGCCAAACACATAGGGGTATCACCTCATCATGAGTTAAAGTAACTAAGGATTAGATGCTTATATGCTTAAATGCTTAAGCCTTGCATTTCCTCTCCATGCTACACCAAGCATTCATAGATAAGGTATTTAAATCTATTGGTAATCCTGTAACAGCCTCTCCTATGATAGTATATGATCCCTCCCTGTTCAAAGGACGGGGTTTTCTATGCTGGGGTCTCGGGTGTTAGCCCTCTGGTAGGGGATTAATGGCTTTATCTCTACGATCATCGGGTTGGGGGTATGCTTCGGGGTCTCCCCCCAGGGACATCGGGGCACACTAACGGGGCGCCCATTCGAGGCATCAGCCCCCAAACTCTCAAAGCATTATATATACACCTCATCACGGCCATAGATATTTACCTAGAAAGCTTAAAAATACAAGCGTACCCCGCCCTAAAGGACGAGGCTTGGCCTGTTGTCAACAGCCTTTTTTCTATCAGATCCCTGAATTCGTAGAGTGTATACGCTGTTTCATATCCTGCTATGGGGATATCCAGAGCTCTGGCTAGCTCAGCACTAAGATCTGGGTGATCCGTCAATATAGGCTCCTCAAAGAATATCACCCCTAGTTTCTCGAATTCCCTTCCAGCCTTTAGGGCTTCATTAAAGCTGTAGACATTGTTTGCGTCAACAGCTATCCCCAGATCTTCTCCGAACTCGTCTCTTAGAGTTTTCAGCCTCTTAAGATCCTCTCTGAGCTCGAGCCCACCGACTTTGATCTTAACGGTTCTAAAACCCTGTCTAATATATCCTCTCACCTCTTCAACGAGCTCCCTAATCCCCTTACCTTCCCTATAGTAACCTCCAGTTATATACCCCTTAATTCTTTTTGGGGAGCCCCCGAGGAGCTTATATATTGGGGCTCCTAGTTCTTTCCCCAGTAGATCCCAAAGAGCTATGTCTATCCCGCTTATTGCCGAGATCATGACTCCTCTTCTTCCTAGCCTGAAGCTCGCCTTATACATTCTATCCCACATAGAGATTATCCCATCAATTTCTGAACCCCTGAGCATGGGAGCCAATACTTTCTCAACAGCCGTATAGACAGCGTAGAGGCCTCCATACGATATCGATTCCCCATATCCTACTAACCCATTGCTCGTCTCGACCCTCACAAGTAGCACCTCTATCGGGTGCTCGGCTTCTCCCTTAACGGCTAGGGCATCCCTCTCATAGATCTCGTCAGAAAGCCTGAGCATCACACTTTCAATACTTTTAATTCTTAACCATATCTACCGTTCAATATCTACTCAAGGACTTTTATATAAGGGTTCTCCTCGGCTAGTTAAAACATCTGGAAGACTCTTCAGCGCCTAATAACCCTCACTTAGATCAAATAAATACATTAATCTCAAACGCTTTTATATCTTAAGTAT
>JAVVGE010000232.1:0-2846 GCA_032249255.1 Desulfurococcales archaeon
CTATGAAGAAACCATAGATATAGATAGGAACACCGGCATCGCCTGTAGTTGGGTAAAAGCCGTCGACTAGGATCCCACCATAGTATATAGGGTATACGGCGAACCATATAGGAAGGAAGATCATAACAGCTAAGAGCCCCTTCATAAGCCCGTTAACAACGTTCTTCCTCCTTATAAGTCCTGCTTCTAGCATGCCTATAGCGGGGATCATGAGAAAAACAAGTATAGCCCCAATAGAAACCCAGATCGTTGATTGTAGATCCAGGTTCAAGATCTTTGCAACACCTCTACCAATACACACAAGTATATGTGCTTATATTCATATCAAAAGATCATGTGTAAAGCATACAAACGATTCAATTACAATAGAAATGCTTTACATATAGATCCTAAATTTTTCCTGAGAAGATCTATTTATTCTACTTGGAGCATGTAAATCTTCCCAAAATACTATTCCTTAATTAATTGAAGGATTTGCATAAAAAATATCTATAGATCTACAGGCATACATAGATAGTTTTAGACGATCTAGAGCTGTTTAACTCTTCAAGGTCACTGTGAAATTCCAACCATCCCAAGAGCCCTATGAGGTATGCAATACAATACATAGCTCCCAGCCTTACTAGCTGTTATCTCTATGCTCTTTGTCTCTCCTGGTGCGAGTCTCATATTTATGCCTAGCTCGTCTATTGTGAAGGTATGTGTTGAACGCCCCACATTTTTCAGCACTATCCTTACAGCCTCTCCAAGTGGGATTGATATAGTTTTTGGCTTGAAGTAGTAGTCATTTAATTCAACCTCTATCTCCCTAGATACTGGAACCCCAGTTGTCCTCTGTGTTTGAGGAGGCCCGTACATCCATTGCCAACCCAGTAGCCCAGAATACAAGTATATAGATACCGCAACTATCACAACGACCACTGCACCAATACCTATGATCAGATCCCTTCTCAAAACCAAGTTCCTCAACATATTCCTTTCCTTTAAGGAATATATATTTACAACTGAAAGCCTCGCCCTTCAGAGCGGGGATGAGTAGAAATGTTTATTAGGCTTATAAAGGCTTTGTTATTTTGGAGGGGTTCTATGGCCTCTGGCGGTGAGGGGTTGCTAACCCTTTCGAGGGAGTTAGTCCTGAGCCTGGGCCATAGAGCTCCTCAGAAGATACAATACAGCTCTTAACCATGCTATGAACAGGATCCTGAGACTGGATCTGAAGAGCATTAAGGATGTCCATCTCGCTCTATATAGAGAACTCAAAGAATGGTTTGGACTTCCACCTAGACTTGCTAATGACTGCTATAGGATGCCCTTGCAAATGCCAATACCTGGAGGAATAATCCTAGGAGGAGTAGGAGACTGAGAGTAAAGAAGCTAAGCATGTTATTGCATCCAGGGCAGAGCTATTGAGTCAAAGAAGGCTACGTGGAGATCACAGGCGGGATAAGGCTGAGGATCATTGGCTGGGATAAGAGATACGATGATTATGAGAATGGAGAGGCAAGACTAGTGTATAGAGACAATAAGATGATGCTGTGGATATCAAAGAAGATACCAAGGCCAGAGCCTTACCAGCCCAGAGATGTTATAGCTGTTGATGCTAATGAGAGGAAGATAGTCTATGGAAATCACGTGATTAACAAGGAGAGGGACACAGAGGTTGATAGAGCCCATAGATGGAAACTCCTTGCCGAAAGCCTCCAGAAGAAATACTCCTCTCCAAGGTATCCTGCTTGGAGGAGGAGAAGAGGGATACTGAATAGAATAAGATCCTATCATAGGAAGGCTAGGGATATCCTTGAGGACTGGGTTAGGAAATTGTCTCTTGAGATAGATAGTGAGGCTTGCTAAGAAGCTTAGATATGCAGTTGCCAGAGAGGATCTTAAAGGGCTCATAGAATCGTTTAGAAAAACTACCCAAAGATCACAGGACAAGGCTCATCATAGTGGGCTACAAGAGAATAGGAAAGCGGATCGATTGGTAGGCTGGGAAACAAGGGGTTCCACTAGCAATAGTAAGCCCGAACGGAACATCATCCAAATGCCCAGTATGTGATTCTAAGGGATTAGAGGAGGTTGGTTATAGAAGGCTTAGATGCCCGAGGTGTAGATTCGAAGGAGATAGAGACGTGATAGGGAAGCTGAACATTAGGAAGAGGGCATTGAAAATCCTGGGAATATCCTGGGGATCTCTGGCCACCCCTCTCTGCCCCCCCCCCAGATGACATATGTAAACCCGAAGATATGGGGAACCTATGATCCGCCTGAAAGGAATGATGATCAATGACGACATGAAGGCGGGAGAGGAGGTCAGCCTCTGGATAAGCATGACATTGAATAGGGGGGTCTTGCTCTTTAGGGCTGGGTAAGGCTTATGCTTTTAAATCTTCTAGAGAAATATCTGTTGCTGTGATGATGCGTAGTTTTGAGGGCTTGGGAGTCAATGCCCTGGCTGGGCATCCCATCAGAGTGTCCCCGATGTCCATAGAGGAGACCCCGAACTGTATCCCCAGCCCGATGATTATTAGAGAAAAAAGAAAAGCAATAATCCCCACTAGAGGGGTGAAGCCCGAGACCCCAGCATAGAAAAGATGATCTTATATAGAATTGAAAGTAAAATTAAACTGCAGCATACCTTCGGCTTTTTATTTATTCTGAATTTTTGAACATGTATAAGAATATACTCTGTTTCAACAGACGATCCTGTATTATTAAGCTTTGCTCTCTATGGGTCTTAATGAATAATGAGGCTTTCCCTATAATGGTAGTATCATGTGTGCTCTTTTATCTGCCAACGATCCTCAGTATTTGCTCGTTACTTGTTATCTCTTCAGGGGTGCCTTGGA
>JAVVGE010000233.1:0-2845 GCA_032249255.1 Desulfurococcales archaeon
GTGCCCATAGAAACAAAATAGCAAAACTAATCGAGAGAAGCTAGACCTCCTCCCCACCCTAAAGGGCTGGGAGGTTTGGGCTACATCCCCCTCTGAGAGGGTTTTACCCCTGGGCCGGGTCTCCAGCCCATTACAACTGAAAACCTCGCCCTTCAGGGTGGGGAGGAGGTTAGCCCTAGAGGTCTGTATGAATGTAAGAAAACCGGGAGGAAGGTCAATGCAGATATAAATGCTACGCTAAACATAGCTTGTAGGCTGGGACACAGGATAAGGATAGCTAGGAAGATCGAGAGCTATTTGGTAACACATAACGGTGTTAAGCCATTAATCCCTCTCCAGAGGGCTAATACACGAGACCCCAGCATAGAAACCCCGCCTTGAAGGGGGTGGGAGGATGTCATGCAGACTATAGCTCGACATATTTAAACATTAGATGCTATGTGTGTTGATGACCCTAGGTTTCTATTTCTAAGACCTATAGAAGTGAGGAATCCTCCGACAATAGGGGTGAGCTATTGTGATGAGAGAGAGTGGAAGAAGCATAATGAACAGCTTGTCATGTATTCCTTAAGTATTGTAGGTGATGAACTCTCTTACTATGCGTCTGAGGAGTATATTGCGGAGGGTTTAAAAGCAGGATCTGCTATTTCTTAGCCTTTAGAGAATGAGGTTTTCAGATTTTCTATATTAGGTCATAAACGTAATAGTTTATTTGGAGGTATTAATGTTAGCAGGGTTACGTGTAAATAACTTCAAGAGTTTAAAGGCCGTTGATATAGAGTTTAAACCAGTAACGATCATCATAGGTCCTAATGGCTCTGGTAAGTCAAGCATTCTACAATCAATTTTACTCCTTAAGAAGCTGCATGTGAACCAAGGCAACATATCGCTATCCGATCTATTTAACATAGAGGGTTATATGAACATGGGTTTGTGGGAACAGCTAGCCTTCGATAAAAGAGATCCCATGGAGTTCTGTGTACTAGTAAAGGATAATAACATCTCCTTCAAATACAATATTAATATTAATAGAGATGGAAAACTTAACGCTGATGGCGAACTTCAACTCGCAGGCGTAACGGGCAAATTCCCAAGAGTTACCATAAATCTTCCCTATTCACAAAAAATAGTACAATATATTAATATTAATATTAAAGGTGGTATTCTTGCCATAAACTGGAATGGCTTTGGAGCCAATATTACTATTTCTGGATCCGTTCCTGAAGATCTAAAGGAGAAAATATCCTCAGTTATTAATGAGTGGTCCAAAAATGTGTATTTTGTTCCATCACCTATAGCTATGTATAGGCGTCCAAGCATGACTATTCAACAGGCACCGAGCATAGATAATATTATTAACTCATTAAAAAACTCCTTAGTCCCACACGAGGATCTACTACTCTTACTACTAGCTATTGATAGCGATCTTGAGGACTACGTTGAGAGCTATGTGGAAGAGCTCTTCAAGATCAAAATTAAAACTAAGAGCATACCGCCATCTATTGTAGAGATTCGATCAAAAATTACAAAGGGAAAGACAGCTTTGATTGTGAATGAAGGGGGTGGAGTAAATAGAGTAGCATTTCTATTCACAGTTATAGGTTTAGCTGATAAGGGCTCAACAATATTGCTGGAGGAGCCTGAAACCAATCTGCATCCCGACGCTCAATACAGACTAGCAAGTATCCTCGTTGAAATGGTAAAAAAGGATCAGAAGCAATTAATAATAACGACACACAGTGAACACTTGCTACTAGGAGTGTTAAATAGCATAGCTAAGGGTAAGCTAAGTCTAGACGATGTAGCGATATTATATATGTATAAAGGGAGTAATGGGGAGAGCATTGCTGAGAAGCTAGAGATAGATACACATGGAAGGGTTAAGGGTGGGCTGCCCGGGTTTTTCGAGACCGAGATAGAGGAGCTTCTAGGAATGGTAGCTCCAAAGGTGGTAGGTTGAGAGAGAAGAGGTATGTGGTGCTAGACCTCTTTATAATCCATGCTATAACAGACAGCAACCTAGACCTATTCTCTAAGACTGTCGCAGTACTTCGGCTCATTATAGATAAATGCTATACGATAATATTAACCAATACGTTAAAGAGTGAGTATAACAAACGCATGAAGGAATTAGAGAGAGAAATTAAGATGAAAAAAAGAGGTGTAGATATTAATATCGCTTTATTTAAATTCTTAAAAAGAATTCTAACCGATGGAAGTAAGGTTGAGGAGGTGGAAGAGCCTTCTAAGGAAATACCTGGAGAAGTAAATATACCAAGGGATGATCTACCCATAGTGAGGGCCGCACTAAGTAGGCCTACCATCACTACCATAGTTATTACAACAGATAGAAAAGATCTCGTAGATAACGAAGCACTGATAAACTATCTCAAAAGAGAAAATCCTAGAGCCTTAATAATCCACATAGATGACTATACTAAGCTCGATCCATAAATAATATTAGCTAAAACCAATCATTTCATTTTATCGCAGAGAAAAGTCGAAACCCGGCCCCTTGAGGAGACTATGGATCTTTACTCTAAATTCCCTTGCAATATGCTCCCTAGGTGGGGATAGAAGCTATCTGAATAGCCTGTGGAGCTCTGTTATCTACTCTTGGACAGCTCACAAAGGCAATGTAGGGCAATGGAATGGGAGATAAGTACTATGAAGACTAATAACCTGGTAACAACTGGAAGCCTCGCCCCTTCAGGGTAGAGATGGTTTTTATCAACTTTCAGATTCTATTCTTGATTTATTTTTGGAGAAGCTCTATAGCTTCTGGCGATGGGGGGTTGCTAACCCTTTCAATTGGAACGATGGTTAGTCCCGAGTCAGGGGCTAT
>JAVVGE010000234.1:0-2838 GCA_032249255.1 Desulfurococcales archaeon
TTTTGATGGGCGCAATGCTTATTAGCCTCAAAATCTTTTAATCTAGATTGTTCTTAGATCTTATTGGATGATCCCTTGGGATCTTTCTCTTCTCAGATCCGCTTTTGATCTTAGATCACATGATCTTCTCGATTTCGTCGATACAACTGCGATGAGGGCTCCATCTACCCAAGCACCTCGGAAAATGTGCTCTACCCACAGCCCTTAGGGTCGTAGAGACTATGGCTATGCATTCATAAGCTGCTTCAGGTTTCACGTTGTTTAAGGCTTGCCAGCAGTTTTCGTGGATCCTGCGATGTTAGTCGAGACCCAAGAGGGGCTCACAGAGGGGAGAGAAACACAGAATGCGGGGTTCCCCCACAGCAATGGGTTGGGATCGTCCAGAGCTGGTGGAGTCCAGCGATATGGATCCCGATTAAAAGGGATTCTGAGGGAGGTGAAGCCATGGGAAGAGGGCTTGATCAAGTCCAATGAAACCCGAACCCTTAACCGTTTCTCAGCAGATGGTGGTTCATAGTCTTTCATGTTTGATGATTTTAAGGCTCTCCACCATCTGCCTCTCAACGGTCTCCCCGAGCCCCCTCACCGCAGAGGCTCACCACCAGTCGCCTGATGACTCATCACCCTACGGGTCTCGGAAACCCGGGGTCACCAATAAGTATATAGGCTACAGGAGCTTATAAATCTATTGGGGATTCCCCAGATGACCTATATAACGCTCGTGTTTCCATTTAATGCTTGTTGTGATGTTGCGAAGAGGTTTTTGTCTACTGCGTGGCTATTCAAGATCGCCACACATAGGTTGCTTAATGTTGTTAGGCACTTCCCTGTTCTTCCAGCTACTGATATTGGCTGGAAGAATACTTTTAGGGGGGTAGCCTACGAGATCATACCCAATAGGAGGTATGCTGACGGTGTTGTAACACTTGTTAGAAGTATCTATGAGTCATGCAGACAACTCAGGATAGATTTTAAGAGTGTTGAGCTTTCTAACTGGCTGATGTTTCAGCAGAGCGAGCTGGAGTATCCAGCTAGGAACATCACCCTCAGGTCAGGATACGAGCTCCACATAACAACAGTAGACTACAACAAGAACACCTACAGGGACGTGGTGAAGCCCACCATACCAAAGAGCTACAAGCCCCTCCTAGACAAAATGTTAGAGGAGAGACAGAAGTACACAGGTAGAGTAGCTGTAAAGAGCTATGGTATTAGAAAAGATAATCTATGGATTCGTGGAGAAGTTCAGATAATAATACCTACAGACTTCTACTACAAACACATGACAAGATACAGAGAACCTAGAGGTAGTCTCATAGGCGGTATAGATGTAAATGCAGACAGGCTAAACCTAGCAATAATTTATGAGAAAGGAAACTTGTGGGATTGCAAAACCTTCTGGTTCTCAGAGGCAGCGGCTAGAGGGTTTTCAAGGAGGAGTGCTAGAAGCATCATAGGTGCGAAGATACATGAAATGCTTAGCTACGCCTATCATCACAACGTTAAAACATTGTTTTTAGAGAGTCCAGAGGTCCTCGGCAAGCTAAAGCTTCTATGGGTTAGAAACGGCGATAGAAAACATGAGAGCTACAACTACAAGGTCTCAGTCTTCAGGAGCTCAGTCATTGAGATGATAGAGTTGAAAACACCGCTATATGGCATAGAAGTTAAATACGTAGACCCAAAGGGAACAACAAACTCTGAAGAACACGATGAAGCTATGAAGAGGTATGGACTAGACAGACACACAGCATCAGCATATCTCATAGCGTTAAGAGGTCTCAGAAATCAGTGAACATGAGTGCTACAAATGATTATGAAGGCCGAAACAGCCCACCTCTAAAACCGAAAACCTCAATATCGACAACCGCAGATCCTACCATTACCTAATATAAATAAAAATATTAATTTGGGCCCATATAAATGATATATCTATCTTCCCCTTATTCTTTCATGTATTAGCTGGCTCACCCTACTGACCATCTCCTCGATCTCCTCTTCGCTCATCTCTCTACTGGGTATATCCTAAGCTCTCTCGAATCTATCGAGATCATGATAGCTTCTCCCCTGTATGTATACCTGGGCTCCCCGCTCCTCTATCTATTGAGCATACATATATGAAGAGATCCTCGTATGCGAGGTCTGAGAGTTCTCGATGGTGGTTAGCCTCGTAATATTGATTCTAGGACTTGAACCCCAATTCCTATCCCTGGAGAACCCCACCCTTCCGCCTTTATCAATTAGAATTAGGTATCTAGCAGCCAGCCTCTTAACATCCCTACGTCTCCGAAGAGCTGTGGAGAGGAATCTGGCGGGGAGCCTTCTAATATTCATGCGACCTTCAATATATCTTGCACTACTTATATAATCCTCCCACAGCGATCTATGCTGCGACCACTGCAACCCATCTACCCCCAGATCCCCGAGCGGGCTCCTCTCCTGCCGCTTGACCACTGCGAGCCTTCTAGGAGAGATATTTATGTTTATGATAAAGCGTTTCCCCGCTAACGATACTTCTAAATACTTGTGAATATCTTTAATTCCGTTAGCGGGGTTGGCCCTAGGCTTGGGATCACCAGCTTCGCCCAAGCCGCATGGGGCCCTGTCGAGGGGAACGCCACGCCCCTCCCATCTGAGGATAGATATCTCAAACCAATATTGATAGCACCTATCATATCTCTATCCATGGTTAATCCATTGCTCAGCCTTGCCAGCCTCATCTGTATCTTTATAACCCTCACCCTTCTACCCCCTCTCAACGCAATGCGAATCACAGAGGGGGCATATCTCTTGATGGGCTTACCGCTAAATGGATCTCTTGATGATGAGTATGCCTCT
>JAVVGE010000235.1:0-2806 GCA_032249255.1 Desulfurococcales archaeon
TATATTTTAAAGGTTCTTTGCTGCTTTTCAACCGGGGTTAGTAATTGTTATATAGCTAGTTCCCCCAGATCTTCTTACTAGTGCTATTTATACTCTTGCTCATATGATCTGTTCCTATATGCTTTCACTATTTATAGCACTGGTTGTTGGGATAACTGAGTATCAATAAAAGGATCGATTCTATAGTGAACCCCATAATAGATGTTCTCCAATCTATACCCATTCTGGGCTTCTTTCCGGCAGCGCTTCTAATAATTATAAATATCTTTCCTGGGGAATTCGGTGTTGAGCTGGCTTCGATCTTCTTGATAACTACTAGCATGGTTTGGAACGTGATCTACGGAGTATATGCAGCGATCAAATCCATAGATCCAGGCTATCTCGAAATGCTCAAAATATATAGATTAGGTACCCTCACAAGGCTGATAACGGTATATATACCAGCAACTAAGAAGGCTATAGCGTCTAACTCAGCTATCTCCTGGGCCGGCGGATGGTTCTTTGTAACAGCTGCAGAAGTTATTTCTCTAGGCTCTTCAGAGTATAGATTGAAAGGGCTTGGTAGCTATATAGTGGAGGCCAGTATAAAGGGCGATCAGCAGGCTCTATACATGGGATTATCGCTTCTAATGGCTATTATTATCTCCTCATACCTATTAATATGGAATAACGCGATACGCATCAAAGGAGAGGTCTATGAGATCTCTCTACCCTCTATAGGAACGCTATATAGATTCTTCGCCAGCAGGCTACCCAGTGTTAGAGATAGGCTGCTAAATATAGCTATCTCAGCAGACCTGGCGATGACTCGTCTAAAGATGCCTATAAGGCTCCTCTATGCTCCATATATAGCCATATCTATCGCTGGGATGGCGATAGCTTCCCTATTCCTTATATATGGATCTATCGATATAATTACAGAGACACCTGGGAAACTATATCTGTTAGCTAGACAAATACTTGAAGCCTTCCCCACCGTGTCATACTCGCTACTCCTAAGCCTGGCAAGGGTCCTCTTAATACTTATTGTTGAGATGGCTATTGGTGCGTCTATATCCTATCTCTATATAGCCTGCAAAAGATCTGCATATGCTTTAACAATCCTAGGTGAAATCCTATCCTCTTTACCTGCTATCCTATGGTGGCCTGTACTAGCTGGCGCAATAAGATCCGGCTTCAGCCCTCTCATAGCGTCCTTCATAATACTTTTTCAGGGTTCCTTCTGGTATATATTCTTTAACATAGTGTTCTACGGAATACCCTCCTTTAAGAGATCCTTACTAGAGTTATCGGAAGTATATAGTATAAGGGGGAGGCTATACATAGAGAAGATCTTTTTACCCTCACTATTCCCATCAATAGCAGCAGGGCTTATATCAGCATCAGGGGGTGCTTGGAATGCTACTATAGTGGCAGAATACATAGATCTTGGGGATCTAAAGATAGATCTCGGAGGAATAGGTAGCCTCATAACGAGATCCGCCCTAGAAGGTGAAACAGCATTTCTCATAACATACGTAGCATATCTAAATATAACGATTATCACAATTAATAAGCTAGTAATGACCAGGATCTTATTCAAGAGCTTAGGCAAAAGATATTACGAGATCGGTGAGTAGCCTTTAACAAACAACCTAAGATACATAGAGACCGCTTGTCCCTCGATGGCCATTGATTGCCGCTGTTTCCTTTGTTTTAGAATTGCCATATTTTCTCCTTTACAGGGTTTTGAACCCTGTGGTCATCGAGGGACCTCCACCTCCCCCAAAGAGACCTGGGGATCTCTATGGTTTCATTAGTGGCTGTTGAGCCCAGCGGCACTGGGCTCCCACTATGCTTGGAACCCTGAAGCCCTTCTGGGCATTGCCCTCATATAGGGCTTCGAGGGCTTTAAGATAGATATTTACCAATGCTACTACCTCTCTATACCACTTCTCGCCTCCTTTGCTGCAAACACCTATCCTATCCTCCCCATACTCTATTATAGCCTTGTGTATTTGGCAGATCTTAGATGTATTCCTGGGATCAACCATGAGCACCGGCATTCCATATTCCCTAGCCTTATCTATTATCGCATTCAGCTCTCCCTTCAATGCACCCTGATATATCCTATGCCTTAACTGCCTATTCTTATATCTAGCGATCATAACCCTTATATCTTCTCTGGAGATCCTCTCAATAACCATCACTCCTCTTATCCTCATGGCTTCTCTTACTATTAGGTTTGCTATCTTCCACCTGTAATCCCTCTTCCTTTTTCCTTCTCTAAGCTTCTCCATAGCTTTCTTAGTCTCTTTGCTGCCAGATCCGTTTCTCCTCTGGATGCTCTTCTTCCTATAATTATAGCCCAGGGTTATCTTGGCAGGCCTGTCTCGAGGATTGCTGCGAATGCCTTGTAGAGAATTGCTACGGAGTTCTCATTAACATCGACAGGCTTAATATTCTCAGGCCTATAGATCTCGATCTCCTTCTCAAGGGATAGGTGGAAAATCACTCTCCTATTCCTCCTATCAAGCTTGATCTTTGCGTGGGATTTCGGCTTAAAACCCCTGGCCAAAAGCTTGTAGAACTCCTTAGAAGGCTCAAGATCTATGTGCACCCAACCCCTATGGGTATTGATAGCAACACTTGTGAAGAAAATGTTCTCAAAACCATTTATATTGATCTTTATAGGGTTTACTGGTTTCCACACGTGGTCATCAACTAGCCATAGGCTAACACTATTGATCCTAGGCACTAGTTTGCCCTCCATCATCTCAAGATCTACTTGATGCCTAGCTATCTCCCAAGATCTCCTCCAGAGATA
>JAVVGE010000236.1:0-2790 GCA_032249255.1 Desulfurococcales archaeon
TCGTCATGCTCGAGTGTCAATCAGGAATAGCAAGGATCTTCTCCGGACACTCATCGGTTTAGGCTACACTATTAATGATGTGTTCCTGAGACAGCCTCCGGCTGACTGAGGTCCAGATCGACTGGCTCTTCAGAACTCGGGGAACAAGCGGCTATGGTCCTGACCTGGAAGCTGATATGCAGGTGTTATTTTACCTTCGCTTTGCTGAAGTAGCTCTTAAGCCTTTCCTAAGCCCTGAGGCCTAAGTATCACAATGCTCGGAATTTTGAATAATATCCATAGAGGTTCATTACTGTATATCTATATGCGTGTTAACTGATACAGATCTTAGTTTTCTACCACCCCGTCCTAAAGGGATGAGGCTTTTAGATAAAATTATTTAGTTCGATCTATGTTATTATATAAAGACTATATATCTATTTTTCGAAGATTAGATCCTCGATATCCTTTTTGTAGCAAGTTAATGTTACTGGCTAATTGCCTCTACCAGATCGATCCTATATGATGATAAACACTTAAGAATAATAGTCCGGGGATTTTGATTAATAATACTTTGGTAATATTTAAGATGATCATATATGCGGGACTTCATCATTTCTCAGGTCCGGGTTCTCTAATCATTCCTTGTTATATATGCATTGGGGAGATATATTCTCTTATGCTTGTATACATTTGGAGTGCTAGGTTGAGGTTCTGCTCTCGATGTGGAAGGGACGAATCTGTTGTTCCGATAATTAGGTATCTATGTGTTGAATGCTATCTTGAGTATTATGGGGGCGATCTTGTCCCCAGATCCATAGAGCTGGCTCAGTGTTCCTCATGCGGGAGCTATAGGCTTGGCGATAGGTGGATAGACCCCACTGACTTCGGAGGTGAGGAGAAGATATTACTTGCATATATGCTTGAGGAGAGAATATCGATTCCAGAGGGTTTTGAGTCGGCTGAGGTCGAGGATCTCAGGGTATATGGTACAGAGTATGGGGAGGCTATAGAAGTGAGGTTGAGAGTATCTATTGGAGGCAGGATCTATACTCTATCCAAGAGGCTGAGGCTTTCGAGGGTGAGGAGGCTCTGCCCAGTATGTCGTATGGCTAGAGGAGGGGGTTACCAGGCTATCCTCCAGATCAGGGGGCACCCAGCTATGGGGGATGATCTTAGGAGGAGGGTTGAGAATATAATAGCTGGCATGCCAGATGCGATAAGATCTTTGATAGTTGAGGCGAAGGCTTTGAGAGAAGGTATAGATCTGAAGCTCGCTTCTAGACAGGCTGCGTACTCAATAGCGAATGCCATTAGAAAGGAGCTGGGGGGCATTGTCAAGACCTCGGAGGAGGGGGAGAGGAGGGGCGGAATGAAGAGCAACAAGAAGTCCAGGCTGGTTATCAGCCTCAGGATAGCAGATCTGAGGGAGGGTATGTATATAAAAGTTGAGGGGAGCCCGTACATAGTTGAAAGTGTTTCAAGCGATGAGGTAGTTCTACAGGGTAGAGATGGCAAGAGGATCACAATGTCTATAGAGGATATCCTTAGGGGTAGACAGTAACTGGGATCTATAGGCTAATGGTTACTGATCCTCGAAGTTGTAAATATTAGCTTCATAATAACCATATTCATAGGGAGAATATTTGAACCTCCTAGGAATCACGATGGGCCTCTATGCAGGGCTCACAGTATATCTGGGCTTCGCGATCCTAGCAATAAGGAGAATAAGCAGAGAGAGGCTAGGGATGCTCAACGCAATGGCCGGAGGACTCCTTGGCTACCTCTTCGCAGAGATCTCAGTAGAACTCGTTGAGAAGCCAGAGGAGATGGCTAAGGAGGGCATGTGGCTAGACTACACAATATATGCTATAACTACGAGCGCAGCGCTAATAGCAACCCTCTTAATCCTAGCATATATAGAGAGGAGGCTAAAAGCAAAAAGCACAGCGGCGAGGGAATGGGCTAGGCTGGGCCTCAGAATGGATCCCTGGATCCTGAGCTTCTTACTCTCCATAGGGCTTGGGATACATAACCTGGGTGAGGGGCTAGGAATAGGATCCGCGATATCGACAGAAGATCTAGGACTAGCAATACTCCTCTCCATAGGATTTGCCATACACAACGTAACAGAGGGATTCGCGATCTCCTCCCCCCTCCTGGCTGTCAGGCTGGCAAAAACCATCCCAGATGGAGAGCAAACAGTGGTCATCGCATCTAGAGAGCTAGTCACAAGGCTACTGATCCTCGGCTTAATAGCGGGAGGCCCAACAGCCGTGGGAGCCCTCATTCTATCCTCGACACCTCCAAATGAGCTAATAATAAATGTTGCCATGACATCTGCAGCAGCCTCAATAATATACTCAGTTTTCAACATGAATCTATCAGCAATGGGGCAGCTAAGAGGGGATCCCGTGAAATTCTGGCTCTCAATATTTCTGGGCTTTCTACTGGCAATAGCAGTGGAGACAGCTCTCGCAGCAATGAATCTTCCAATATAATGCCTAAGCTACAGTCTCTAGCTCCATAATAGATTTTTAAAGATTCGATATAAAAACCATCTTATTGATGGCAAGACGAAGCGCTGAGAAAAGACCCTTTGGAAATGCATAGGCTTATCAGGACATACTACATGCATTGACCTCCTTTCCTGCTTTCAGGTCGTCATTGATCGTCATCCCTTTCAGGCGGATCATCGGTTCCCCCTCTATTCAGATTTACATCTGTCATCTAGGGCAGTGAGGTTGACCAGAGATTCCGCTTGTCTCCCGATGGTTGTTGATTGTCGCTGGTATTAATTTGTTTGGGATT
>JAVVGE010000237.1:0-2773 GCA_032249255.1 Desulfurococcales archaeon
CATCCCCGCTTCAAGATAGGCCATATCGCGTTAAGAAGTTTGTGGACGCGCACCCCGTTTAGAATAATAGTTGAATAGTACAATATACACTATCAGGTAATATCGAGACACCTATTCCTATGCTCAAGATCCTGGGCGGGATCTTCAAAGAGGATCATAGCGTATAATTTAGGAGGGTTATTAATAAAAGCGTTATCGTCTTAAAAAGCGGTATATAAGATATATAGCGAAAATCGTGTATGAAACGAATGATACAGAGAGGCCGGCCTCGATAATGGGTAAGGACGCCTGCTTTAAGCTACTAGATATCGAGGTAGCTAATTCTATGGAAATACCGGCTTTGACCCCTGCAAATACCGGGCTGGGTTCGTAGATAAAGCTGCCCGCTAGAGCTAGTGTGCCTCCTACTATTATTAATAGACTTGGCAGGGTCCTTGCTAAAAATCCTTTGAAGCCATCTACATAGAGGAGGAACATGGCTATAGCGACTATGAATGACAACATGTGCCAATGAGCCACGTTATATCCTATCTCATCTCTGATGGGCCACGCTACTCTCACCACAGCTCTTAGCTGTGAGGACACTATAGGCCCTGTTAATGTAACAAAGATGACCATTCATATAGGGACTAGGAAGAGGCCTAGTTTCACAGGATCTCTCCACCCTCCCCTCCTCAATATGTTGAGTAGCCTTAGCCAGAAGAAGAGAACTATGTGGAGAGGATCTATCCCCTAAATATTATCTGACGCGCTATAGGCCTGATCAAGGGAACTGAGGCAGATCCTATAAAGGTGATTATAGATCCTATGAGAGTGAGGATCAGGCATATTTGATAGATCCCGGGCCTCCACTCCTCCATTCCAGCCCATCTCATTCTTATGAACATGATAACCACAGCCCAGATGGCGACAGCTGCGTAAGTATGACCTGTGACTATTAACTGCAGAGCTGTAGATTCCGAGGCGAAGTCTCTATACTCTAGAGTTGAGTGCTCCTCTAGAATGAAGATCTTCACCCCACTATCAAAGCCTTGATGAGCAGCGTATATAGCACCCATGACAACAGGGCAAGCCTTGCCCCTTTAGAGTGGGGAGGGGTCATAATATATGCTGTACTATTTACGTAGGCAATGGTGATAACGAATAATATTTATGTATGCACACATATGGTTAATAGAATTCATTAGCATTGCATCTTTATAGCTATTAGTGAAGATGGCATGCTTAGATATCTATGAGATGCCAGTCCCTGAGGTATTCAGGCAAACTGTTTCGGGATAGGCTATATTCTTTTTGCTCTTTCTTAGAAAGATTCTTAATATTATACTATGTATAGTTGTTGTACTACTATATATTTTCCTTAATATTATAGTACATGATAAAGGATCCTTAATAAATAAATATAAGTTACTTAAGGTATATATGCTAAGGGCTTCTGAGCAAGAAGATCTCCAGGAATGCCCTAGCAGGATTTCTCGATAGTCTTAAGAGCTATTTTAGGCTTGATCCAGATGCTAGAAAAGCCGTGATAGCCCAGGCGCTAGTCTCTGTAGCTGTCTCTGCGCAGGATGTTGCATTAGCTATATATCTCAATAGCATGGGATATAGCTCTAGCGAGATAGGCCTAGTGCTAGCGATAACATCGATAACAGCTATATCGCTTCTGCTTCCAGGGGGAATACTTGCAGACAGCTATGGCAGGAGGAGGATTGCATCTATGGGGCTTCTTCTCGGAAGCCTGTCGCTCTTCGGATATCTATACCCAGTGAATATATACTACCTATTCCTCCTAGCATTTGTGGGCGGTGTTGGTTCTGCACTATATGGGGGATCTATAGCTGCTATCCTTGCAGATGTGGCCCCAACACCTGATAAGAGGAACCTGCTTTTCAGCGTATCAGCCTCGGTATACTCGCTAGCTGGTATTCTGGGCTCTCTTCTAGGGGGTAGTCCTTCCTATCTAAGATCCCTTGGCTATCCCACATGGTACCAATATTTCCCGGTTATAGTTGCTATGGGCATCTCCTTGGCAGCCTCCTCCCTCATGATACTCTTTATAAGGGGTGATTCTCGGGGAGATCTGGGAAAGGGGGGAGGTAGACCCTCTCTAGTACTGCCGATAAAGTCGAGGATCGTGATTGTTAAGGGAGTAATATATGGAGTTCTCTTCTCGCTAGCTGTTGGGCTCATAGGCCGGTCTATTTTCTCGCTATGGTTAAAGAGTAGATATGGTGCTCCTGAAGGCCTAATTTCATATATATATGCTATTGCACAGACAGTGCTTATGTTCGCCTTCCTGGCCTCTCCGGCTATTGCTAAGAAACTAGGATCTGTAGGATCAATAGTAATGCTCCAGGCAATAGGCTTCTCACTGCTCCTCCCAATAGCCCTCACAAATAGCTTCGCAGTGGCTGGAGCTCTATACGCTACCATCATTGTGCTTCTAAGCCTCCCCAACCCTATCCTGAGATCCTTCTTAATAGGGCTCGTAGATCCCTCGGAGAGGGCCTCTGCATCAACTGTAATAGCCCTTTCAATGAATCTTTCAGGCTCCTTCACACCAGCTATTACTGGGTATCTCATGTCGAGCGTCTCCCTAGAAGCTCCTCTATACCTCTCAGGATTAATAGGATCATCCTCGGTTGCCCTCTTCTACATACTCTTCTCAGGTCATGGGAAGGGTGCTAGCTAAGCTCTTTAGAAGCCGTCCCTTGGGATCCTCGCCTTCGTATCGATAGAAGAGCTATTATGAGTGTTATGAGAGCAGCAACTA
>JAVVGE010000238.1:0-2770 GCA_032249255.1 Desulfurococcales archaeon
CTCACAAGCTCAAGGATCTTCAGCAAAATCGCTCCATAAAATGATATATCAACCCTTATAAATAGATATGAACCCAAAACAGTTTCTTGAGGCTCTGAACCCCCTGGACGAGGGGGCGAGCTCCTGTTGTGATGAGCTCCACGTTGTGCCATTGAGAAGTGGATTGTGGAAAATCACCATACTACCAAGAAACGGTCGGTATAGCTATATATATGATCTATCTGTTTAGGATATTTAGGTTCTGGGTCAATAGTGTTTAGTGATGTATAAACAGATTTTCTCGCTCTTTCTTAGAGAGAGGTTTTGGGCCTGGATCCTGGTCTCAAGGATCTTGATAACGGTTTCTTCAATAATCCTTATCGCTGGGCTGTTATCCGTTCCGATTGAATATATTAGTAATCATATTACTTTTATGCTTCTAGGCATTAGACTCTTCTACTATGGTGTGATGTGGGCACAGATACCCGGGTATACAGGTTATATGCCTCACAGAGTCTTAAGCCTTAGCGTGCTCGTGGTGGAGTTAACGGGTATTCTCTTTACAGTCGCCAAAATAGATCTTTGGCCCTACTTCCTAGCTGCTTCAAGCTTCATGCATGGGATTATCTATATTATAAAGGGTCTTGGGACTACGTTGCAAAAGATGCCGAATATGCTAGCCATCCTAGGGATGTTTCATACAGCAATCGCATTTCTTATGGACATGGGTATCAAGTATAGTGTTTCATTCCCCCTTCTTTCTGCTATAAGCATTATGGTGAGGGTTGAGCCGTCTATGCTTAGGTATAGTATTCGAAGGACTTCTTTACTTACATATATATTGATCTCTGTATTTCTACTCATGCTTTCATTCCGCTCATTTACAGTATTGCTTCTGATCCCAGGAGCGATTATACTAGTATTAAACAGGGTCTCTCTTAGAGGTCTATACGGAGTAGGATCTACAACAGCGAAGACACTGGGACTAGCTGGAGCTTTATCGGTATTCCTGGGCATGGGCCTAGATATAGTGCACATGACTCTAATAGGCTTTCTAGGGGTTATCATGGGCTCGCTCTGCGCACCCCTCATAGTCCCTGGCATAATGGGTAGATCCTATAGAGGATTTTCACCTGGATACGCTGTGGCTATAACTCTAATAGCTGTATTAAGAGCTCTATATATCAAGATCTATCTAGAGTTTTACGTGGAAGCTCTATCACTTCTTATGGTTCTTATAATAATTATATATATGTATAGGATCCTCGTCTCTGAAAAAGCTCTATAGAATTCGGGATCTTAAGACTATCTTAAAAACTCTGAGAATGAATTAGCAGGATAGATATCCACTAGATAGCATAGCCCAATGAGAAATAATCCTTCAACTGATAATCAAGTTAGGAAAGCCCCTAACACCTCTTCTAAGGAATGACATCCCCAGCCCATATAATATGAAATAATAGCGATCATCGGAGAAGTTAAGTTATAGATCATATCCAGGCTCAGAGAAGAGCGCGTATATCACCAAGTCAACTTTTGCACCCCTCATCATTGCTCATAGCCTGACTAATTATGTCTATAACTTAACTATTTATAAGTTAACAGCCATTCATGACGGGGCTTCCCGCCTTACTGCCCCGCCGGCCCTTAGCAGTCGCTAGGGATAGAGGATAGGGTTTCACAGGATCTCTGAGCGGCTCTTATCCCGCACCTAAAGGGCATATATCATAAGGGGAGTTTAAAGCAGAGATCCTTGCCTTAAAAAGCAATGTTTCCACATTCCTCTATTAAAAACTAAAGACCTACCTTTCAAGGCGGGAATAGTTTATTAGCTTTTTTGACCTCTATAGATCATATTGTTTATAGCTACCTGATTGTTAGAAGAAGTCCGATGTGCTTATCGGCTCTATGGCCTCCCCAGGCATGATATTAGAGCCTAGCAAACCTTGCTTTTCAAGGCCGGGTAGGTCAGAGCATCTCATACAACCTAGAAGCGTTAGACTTTTAAACCTTTGTGATGTGTCGTGTGTTGAGGGGATCGAGTACTCATCTGTAAATACAGCTCAGGGAATTGTCCCTCTTGGGTCATCTTTTCAATCACTTCACCCACAGAGGGCACCCCAACCCCCTCCAAGCACTCAGAAAGGAGATTGAGAAGAGGCTTAGCGAGAGCTAGAGAACTGTTAAGCTGAGGTTGCTACCATCTGAGAGTGAGCATAAGGTCCTCATAGATATTGGCTTGATCTGTGCTAGGCTATACAATGAGCTTAACTATGAGAAGAGAGAGGCATTCTTCGATGGAGAGCTAACAAGAAAGAAGAACTATAAGATTAATAGCAAGTACTACTACAAGTATAATGAGGTTCTAGGTGTTAATGCTCAAGCTGTTATACAGAAGAATGATGAGGCTTGGAAAGCATTCTTCAACTACTAGATCTGATGAGGCAGGGTAGGCTACCTCCACATATCAAGAAGGTTTCTCCACCAGGCTATTGGAAGGATAGGCTCACAGGCAAGAAAGAGATACATATACTCATTAGAAGCGATAGATACTGCCTAGAACCTATTGATGGGAATGAAGGCTACTTAGTGCTAGTGGACTTCGATCTGAGGATAAGGTATGTTGGTAGGATTAGGTGGGAGGGTAAGAAGGGAAGACTTGAAATAATATATGAGGCTGGTAGATGGTTAGCCCTAGTAACAATAGAGGTTGGTTTGGATCCGCCTAAGTCTAACAAGAGGGGCTATGTAAAGCCCATATACGATGATGAGGAGAGGAAAAAGAAGAAAC
>JAVVGE010000239.1:0-2760 GCA_032249255.1 Desulfurococcales archaeon
TTCATCGGGCTTGATATCCTAGATCAGGCCCCTTCCCTTGGCTTCAAAGCCTCAGGATCCCTTTTCATCGGGATCCATATCAATGGGATCCACCCGCTCAAGGCGACCCAACCCACAGCTCCTCCATCATAGTTTCCTCCGGCTCATTGCTGTGGGGAAACCCAGCCTCCTGGCTCCCCTCTTCTTTCTCCTACCACCCTCTAGATACCTCCTCCTAATGTTTATTGATGCCACCTTATGCCTACTCATTTTTAATCCACATCTTGGGCATTCGAAGACATGCCTCTCCTGGGTCTTCACAACATATCCGCATCTGAGGCATTCTCTAGAGGTGTTCCTCAGATCCACATAAGCCGTTAATGCCGTCTCTGACATCCTCCTATGAATCCTCCTCCACGGTGTTCTAGCATTCCTCTTCCTCCTATTCTTAGCCCTTCCCCTACTAACGAGATCCTTCTTACCAAGATCCTCGAAAACCATGAATAGTAATAGTGTTTGGTAATAGTCTCTAAGACCTGCTGTTAGCTTGTTTACAAAATCCTCTCCCTAGCCACATACCTCTCATAAAGCTCTCTCTTACCCCTACCCTGTGCAATGCCTTCCTCACCTCATACACAATTTTTATGCCATGAAGAGGCCTGAGACCAGCATTTATAAAGCCTATCGATAGCTAGTAGCCATCCAATGACAGCTCATCACTATCCCAGCCAATAACCCTCATAACCTCGATCCTCTTAGAGCTCTTAAACGGTATTATTACCATGTCATCCTTCATTATAACCTTACCAACACCCCACCCCTCTGACCCTTTTCTCGACCATGCTAAACTCCACGATACATAGAAGTATTCTCCTTGTCTCAGGGTTATCCTTATTGTCCTAGCCTCATAGATCATCTTCATAAGTGTTACCTTGCATTTAGCGAATCTCCTCCTAACCCTTGGCTTGATCTTCCCAGCCTTCCTCCTTAGATACCCCTTTCTCCAGCTCTTCATAATCGAGTAAGCTTTTCTAATAACAGCATCTACCCAGTGTGCTGCGTAGGGGTTATCCTTCATAAGCTAATCCCTAAGGCGTTTCTTAAAAGCCCTATCCTTCGGTATTATTGGGATCCTCACCTTCAAACCTCTGATCACGACCAGCTTTCTACCCCTTTTAACGAGCTCTGGGAAGCGGTATCCCACTCAATATTATTAGATCAGATCTATAGCCCTCTGGAGACCTTAACATACCATGTTACAAGCTTCGAGACCCTCTATAACCAATAGGCACGCTATATGCCCTCACAAGCTCAAGGATCCTTAATAAGTCTTCCAGCACCCCAAACATCTTCTCACGGCCTTAACATTGCATTCCACTTCAAATAAAAGAGGTATTATTAACACTTATAAGCATATATAAAACTCAAAGCAGTTTTACTACGGCTGAGAAATGTCTTTCTCGCTAGATCCTGCTATTCTTATGTGAGACTCCTCTCTTTTCCAGATCCTTTCTCTCTAGAATATTCCTGATATTCTTATCATACGGAGGTCTTATAACCCCTAGCTCTGTTATAACCCCTGAAACAAGATCTGGAGGCGTTATATCGAAGGCAGGGTTTATTGCACTAACGTCTTCTCTCGTTATGAGAAGCTTTCCCATTACCCTTTTAACTTCCTCCGGGTTTCTCTCTTCTATGACTAGGTTATCTACGCTGGTCTCTAGATCTATAGTCGATGTTGGCGCAGCGACATAGAATGGCACATTATGTCTCTTAGATGCCAGAGCTATCATGTAGGTACCTATCTTATTTGCTACATGACCTGTGGATAAGATCCTGTCTGCCCCAACCACCACCTTCGAAACCATTCCTCTATACATTAGATAGCCCACTGCATTGTCAGTCACCAGCTTCACAGGTATCCCGTCCCTCATAAGCTCCCACACAGTTAATCTAGCCCCTTGGAGTAGGGGCCTTGTTTCAGTAGCTATAACAGTGATCCTCTTCCCCTGCATCCAAGCAAACCTTATAACGCCGAGGGCAGTTCCGAAGCCTGAGGTTGCTAGCGACCCGGTATTACAGTGTGTCAGGATTATATCTCCATCTTCTATGAGCTCAGCCCCATGCCTCCCGATTGCGAGGTTTGCTTCTAGATCCTCCTTCTGGATCTTAAGGGCCTCGCTAATAACATAGGATCTGATCTCCTCAGCGCTAGAACCCCTATCGGCTAAGCTATATACACCATTCATAACCCTTCTAATTGCCCAGAAAAGGTTAACAGCCGTCGGCCTTGTCCTTGAAAGCCTCTGGGCAGCCTTTTCAAGTGCTTGTAGAAGCTCCTCCCTAGAACTGTGGCTCTTGTAAGCCACAACAGCCAGGGCCAGCGCTGCTGCAACCCCTATAGCTGGTGCACCCCTTATTTCGAGCCTCTCAATGGCTTGCGAAATCCTCTCTATATCATCTGAGGAATGCCATACCTCCTCATATGGTAACCTAGTAACATCTAGCCATATAAGTCTACCCTCTTCAAACCTCACAGGCATTAAAATATCCATGGCACTCACTAACCAAATCTATTCCAAGAGCTAATATCTTTTATAAGGACCAGCCTCGCCTCCTATGGCGGGAAGCGATAATTTCTTAAGAATCTCACAAGCTAAAGATAATATATGACCATTCTTAAAATAGGTCTCGAACCCATTCTCAAATAATCCCAGGAGCTAGAAAGGCTGTTACAAGGTAAGCAATAGATTTAAATACTTCTAGTTACTTATAAATACC
>JAVVGE010000240.1:0-2746 GCA_032249255.1 Desulfurococcales archaeon
CGGGATAAAGTTTTTAGAGCGTTAGGCTTTTAAACCTTTGTGTCGTATTGTGTATCAAGACGGTTGGGATGCCCATTCGTGAGTAAAGATCGGGAAATCGTCCACCTTTGGGTCATCCTTTCAGCATGTCCACCTACAGAGGGAATCTCAACCACCTCCAAGCGCTCAAAAAAGAGGTAGCAAAGAGGCTTGGCAAGAGCTGGAGAACTGTTAGGACGAGGTTACTACCATCTAAGAGCGAGCATGAGAGCCTAATGGGTATTGGTTTAACATATGTTAGGCTATACAATGAGCTTAACTATGAGAAGAGGCAGTTGTTCTTCAAGGGTGAGCTTACAAAAAAGAAGAACTATGAGATTAACAGCAAGTATTACTACAAGTATAATGAGGTTCTGGGTGTTTATGCTTAAGCTGTTATTCAGAAGAATGATGAGGCTTAGAGCACGCTCTTCAAGCTACTGGATCTTAAGAAACAGAGGAGGCTACCACTGCATATCAAGAAGGTTTCTCCTTCAGGCTATTGGAAGGACAGGCTTACCAGTGAGAAAGAGATACATATACTCGAACTCGATAGAAGTGATAAATACTACTTGGAGCCTGTTGATGAGAATGGGGGTTATCTTGTATTGGTGGATTTTGGTTTGAAGATTAGATATGCTGGTAGGATCAGGTGGGAGGGTAAGCAGGGTAGGCTTAAGATAAAACACGTTAATGGTAGATGGTTCACATTAGTACCAATAGAGGTTGGTGTGAAGCCAGCTAAATCGAATCCAAAGGGCTATGTAAAGCCTAATTATAGAGATAGGAAGGATAGGATCATTAATCCTAGATCTATTAAGCAGAGGGATTCTATTGACGATAAGGAGGCATTCATTGATATGGGTCTTAACAATTTATTTGCTGCAGTAATCTTGGAAGGATCAGCTTTGCTTGTCAAAGGAGGATCTATTAAGTCTGAGTACTATTGATGGGAGAGGGAGATCTCGACATACCAGGCTGTAAGGGATCTACTGAAGAACGTTAGGCTCCCGGAGTGGGTGGAATACTACGAGAGGTATCTTGAAGCAATGTATGAGAGGGATGAGAGGCTAAGGCATTTCCATATAGCAGCTACTAGGTTTCTAGCAGATGAGCTATATAGAAGAGGAGTTAGGAAGCTATACATAGGATACCCAATAATGTTATCACAGGATAATGGAAATGAGTATGATACGAATATCTGGAGGTTTAGAAGGATAGTACCCTGGATTGTGGATATATTCAGAGAGTGCGGTATAGAGGTTGAGCTCCTACCAGAGGATTACACCAGCAAGGGGTGCTCGATATGTGGAATCAGACATAAAACGGAAGGATATAGAGATGCTGTATATATGCAAGAAGACCAGGAAGAAGATAAACGCAGATATAAATGCAGCGCTAAATATGGCGAGAAGGCTGGGACGCAGGATAAGGATATCGAGGAAGATCGAGAGCTACCTGGTAACTCATAGCGGAGTAGGATCATTAATCCCTCACCAGGAGTCTAACACCTGGGACCCCAGCATAGAAACCCGCCCTTCAGGGCGGAGAAGGATCATACTGAAAAGAAAGATATATAGGGTATTGCAAATCCTAGGATTTTCAGTGCGGGGGGTGGGATTTGAACCCACGCAGGCCTACGCCAGCGGATCTTAAGTCCGCCCCCTTTGACCCGCTCGGGCACCCCCGCCATATATTATATTATCTACCAAGGGATTAAGTTTTTAATTATTGCCAGCTATATTCTATAGAAGAACAGTGGATATGGATTTGACAACAGATCTCTCTTAAATATGTGTGATACCACAGCGGTGAACCTATTGGGATCAAAAGATCCCTGTGGGCATGATGAGAAATAAAAGTTATAAGTATGAGCATCGGGCAGACATCTATCAACCCCGAATCCCGATAGCAGTTTGAACCACAGGCTCTAAACACCTTGCTAAGGCGCCAGGAGCGGGCATTGAAAATGATAAAGTCTATTATCGGGTTACTGCCTATATATAGAGTCTTGATGTCACCTTATTCTCTGCTAGTATTTTGCTGCCTCTTATAACATATAGCGGTAATTCGTGCCTCAATATGGCTTCACGCGTAGTTGAAGCCCTATGCCTACTATGAGAGCTTCGCACCCTACATTAAGACCACATCCAGCTAGGTTCATTGCTACCTTAGCTCTCCAAGTTATCATGTCCATGAGCGTCTCTATATCACTCATACCCATAGACCTTGTTATGTGGCTAGCAAGGAATGCTACCTCTAACATATTGCCGCTTGTCCCCCGATGATCATTGATTATCACTGATATTCATTTGTTTTGGGTTGCTGTGCTTCCTGATCCACAGGTTTTGATCCTGTGGCATCGGAGGACTTCTACCTCTCCCACAGAGATCTTGGAATCTCTTGGGCTCATGGGTGGCTGTGGAGCCCAGCTGCATGGTGCTCCCATCTAGGGCTAGGCTTAAGAACCCGAAGCCCTTCTGGGCATAGCCCTCATACAGGGCTTCGAGGGCCTTAAGATAAATATTGATCAATGCTACTACCTCTCTATGCCATCTCTCGCCACCCTTGCTACAAACACCTATTCTATCCTCCCCATACTCTATCAAGGCATTGTGTATCGGGCATATCTTAGATGTATTCCTAGGATCCACCATGAGCACCGGTACTCCGTATTCCCTAGCCTTGTCTATTATCGCATTCAGCTCTCCCTTCAATGCACTCTGAT
>JAVVGE010000241.1:0-2707 GCA_032249255.1 Desulfurococcales archaeon
AGAAGAAACAGAGGATCACAAATCCGAAGAGCATTAAGCAGAGGGATCCCATAGGTGATAAGGAGGCATTCATAGACATGGGTTTGAATAACCTATTCGCTGTGGTAACTACAGATGGATCAGTAATGCTCATTAAAGGCGGATCTATTAAGTCTGAGTATTATTGGTGGAAGAGAGAGATAGCTACTTATCAGTCTATAAGGGATGTGCTGAGGAGGCTTGGCATATCAACATGGATCAACTATCATGAGAAATATCTAGATGCTATGTATAAAAGAGATGAGAGGCTCAGGCATCTTTACATAACAGCAATTAGATTCCTGGCTGATGAGCTATATAGAAGAGGTGTTAGAAAGCTATACATCGGATACCCCATAATGCTATCACAGAATAATGGTAATGAGTATAACGCGAATATATGGTGGTTCAGGAAGATAGTTCTTTGGATCGTGGATATATTCATGGAGTATGGCATAGAGGTTGAGATCGTGCCTGAGGATTACACAAGCAAGGAGTGCTCAATATGTGGAATCAGGCATAAAAACTGTAGAATACATAGAGGACTGTATATATGCAAGAAGACAGGGAAGAAGATCAATGCAGATATTAATGCAGCGCTAAATATGGCAAGAAGGCTGGGACGCAGGATAAGGATATCTAGGAAGATTGAGAGCTACCATGTAACACATAGTGGTGTTAAACCATTAAACCCTCGCCAGGGGGCTAACACCCGAGACCCCAGCATAGAAACCCCGCCCCTTTAGGGCGGGGAGGGGTCATATCGCCACCTTATAAAAATATCCCGCCCTGATAAAGCAGATTTCAGATATGATAATCACTGCTCATCTCGAGATCATAGTGTAGTGTGTTAAAATTATTTATTATTTATAGTCTCTCACTTATATATTTTATAGCATATTCTAAACCTCTATTCACGCTTTCTCTACCTATCTGGGCACCTGCTATATGTTGATGACCGCCTCCTCCTAGTCTCATAGCGATTTCCGCGCAGTTAATATCTCTAGAACCTCTCGCTATGGTTACTGAGCCGTTTTTATATACTACGAAGGCTATGTCATAATTACTGGTTTGAGCCTCTCTAATAGCAATCTTGGAGCTGATCATGGGGTCTACGAGCATGAATAGGGCTTTATACCCTTTTATATTTCTCATAACAACGCTTCTTCTAGCATCCTCAATAGCCTTCTCCTTCTCTCTTTTGGCCTCTATCCATATGCTTTCGATCTCATAATCCCATACAATGCCTCTGGAGAACTTTCTAGCAAGCTTTATGAGAAAGCCTGTGTCGCTCTTTCTATATAGGCTATATCTAATCACATCTGTTAGAGGTTCTGAGAGGGGGTGTCTATATAGCCCGTAATCTGTATCTCTGGAGAGATACGCTATAAGATTCATCTCTGCATTTTCCCTTAACCCTAGGTAGTTTATCATGTTCTCCGTTGAGGTCATAGATCTGTTTATATATGTCTCGATATACCCGAGGCTCTCAACCCTTGAGAGAACCTCTCCACTCCAAACATGATGATCCACCCATATAACCTTCTTACCTACACACCCTGCTAGGGATCTATCAAGAACGTCTATCATTTCGAGACTAGGATTCAGATCTGCTACAAGAAGCTCTATAGCCCCCTTTTCACGGCATCTAGCCCTGATCTTCTTGCCTAGCTGTAGCCACTTATCCATGAAATAGCCCGTCAGATAAACACATCTAGTCCCAGTGATCTTGATAACAGCCGCAGCAGACCCAATACCATCTATATCCTCATCATGAGATACTATACACGGATTATCATGGAACCCTACACCCTTGGATACTCTCTGATCAACCATGTATATGACACCCAGAGGCTCTACCCTCCCAGCACTATAATATCCTAGCTTATAAGCTATATCCACTATAAGTTATGAGCTTTTCATCCCACCCTCCTCAGCATATCCCTAATAGATTAGTAGGTTGCTATCTCCCTCTTCCACTAGTAATACTTATTCTTGGTAGTTCCACCCTTAACTAGCAAAGCTGATCCGTCCGTAATCACTACAGCGAATAGGCTATTAAGCCCCATATCCATGAATGTCTCCTTATCCCCTATGGGATCCCTCTGTCTAATGCTCCTTGGATCTATGATCCTCCTCTTTTCTTTTCCCCTCCTCTTCATCGTATATGGGCTTTACATATGATAATATTTCTTGTTGATCTCATCCCTCTTCTCTATTGTCAGCCCCTTATTAAAGAATGCCTATCTCTTCTCATAGTTGAGCTTATTTCATAGCATTGCACATGCTAAGCCAATATGGAAGAAAGCGTTTCTTGCTCATATCAGTTCGGGAATAGTGCCACTTTATCGGTTCTCCGGCTACTCCTCTTTCTCTTCTCTATCAGCTATCTAAATGCCTCTAGGGGTCGAGGTCTCTGATGGGCGCGGTTCAGGACATCTCCCCTAGGGTCACGCTCTACTGTAATGTTTGCCCACCAAGAACCAGTCCCACTAAATAACAAGATGAAAACCCTATAAAACCACATCCCGCCTAAAGGACTATGATTGCCCTTTATATCGATTCAATCAAGATAATTAATTATGGATCTGTCTAGCAATAAAGCTCTGTATAGAATGTTGTGGGTTATGTAGAAACAAGGTTCTCTATTAAATACTTGGTAAAAAGGGATACACTATATGTTTTCTTG
>JAVVGE010000242.1:0-2672 GCA_032249255.1 Desulfurococcales archaeon
ATTATTAGGAGTGTTGTGAGCACCACTATTGGCGCCCAATAATATATAAGGGGGGCAGGCCTGCCAGTAGCAACCCATATTACCTGGGCTGAGAGGGAACTTAAAATATTCCACCATATAGGCATTACAGCAGGTATTGTGACTGCAAGGAATATATTGAACCACCTGCCTATCACCTTACCAGTAGCCACAGAAACAGGAATCCCGGTAAGTACATGCCATCTATTGGCAAGCCACTGTATAATACCTTTGATCCAGATACCGTAGAGAAAGGCCCAGACCATCACATAGCCAAAGGCTGCAGCATCTCTAGGGGTTCAGACAAGCTCACCGCTCCCTATGGTCAGCGAGGCTATTATAGCTCCAGGGCCAGCTACGGTCCAGAGTCATCTTAGGTTAAAGGCTGGGGGCTTAGGAGTTGCTTCTAAATATTTTCTATACTCTAGCTCCGTTACAGTCACAACTTCACCCTCAATAATATAATCTATATTAGGATATTTATATTTTGATCCTTAAATAGATAAAGTAATTATTTATTAATCAATACTTTTTATCCTTCACATACTCTCAGCTAGGCTTTAAATTATTAGCATGATAGCTCACGTTAAAGATATATTCTAGTCTGGATGAGCTTTCATAGGATTGTCTTGATATACTATATAGATCATGTGGAGCTTGAGAAATTTACTAGAGCAATTTTTATGAAGTTAGGGTTCTCTGAGGAGCATGCGAATATCGTGGCTGGCAATCTTGTATTGGCTAATTTGAGGGGTGTTGATTCTCATGGTGTGGTTAGGATCCCATACTATGCAGAGGGTGTTGAGAGTGGTAAGATCATTCCAAGGCCCGTTGTGAAGATCTTGAGAGAGGGTAGCTTCTACGCTTTGGTTGATGGTGATAAAGCTTTGGGGCATATACCGGCTAAGATGGCTACTGATATTGCCATTTCAAAGGCTAGAAAGGAGGGCATCGGCTTTGTTGGTGCGATAAATATCTGGCATGTTGGGATGCTTGCTAGCTATGTTTTGAGTATAGTTAGGGAGAGGATGATTGGAGTTGCGATGGCTAATGTCTCACCAAATATAGGGCTCCCAGGCTTTAAGAAACCTGTGGTGGGGACAAACCCAATAGCCATTGGATTCCCAACAGACTCAGCACCAATACTTCTTGACATGGCTTTGAGCGTTGTGGCCAGGGGTAAGATCCTTGTAGCAGCTGAGAAAGGTGAGAAGATACCGAAGGGATGGGCCCTCAGCAAGGATGGGGAAGAGACCACAGATCCTGTGGCGGCTATTGAGGGAATGCTCCTCCCAATAGGGGGTTATAAGGGCTTTGGATTAGCAATGGCTGTAGATATTCTATGTGGTATAGTACTTGGAGGGGTCTATGGACTCAAGATGCAAAGATCCTGGTTCTCACAGGGCGGGTTTCTCGTAATGGCAATTAGAGCTGATCTTATGAGAAGCTACGATGAATATCTCAGAGACTTGAAAGAATATATAGAGAATATCAAGGCAACACCAACAGCAGAAGGTATCAGAGTCTTAATTCCCAACGAGATAGAGGAAGAGAATATGAGGAAGAGGCTTGTGGAGGGTATACCAATCGATGATAGAACCCTTAAGGAGCTTAATAAATTAGCATCAAAGTATGGAATAAAACCCTTAACCCCATTAAGGAATACCAGATCTTAGAAGATCGTTGCAAGGACATCATGCCTTAATGATCTTTTAGTTTGTTTCACTAATTCAGATTTTTCAACTATCCTAGGTTCATGAATAACTCTATTTCTATATTCCTAGATAGGACATGTAATGCCGTGTTCAATCTCTTCAACTGGAGACTTCTCTGGGGAGGTGACAAAATTTATGGCAGTAATTCCTAATATCTATTATACTGAAAATTTACTAAGGCATTCTAAGCATTAAGAACATGATCTCCTCCTAGTCCTGAAGGGCGAGGTTTGGCCTATTGTTCATATTAAGCGCTTTTCACCTTAGTGAGGATACAGGCCTTATTCTTTAGGGATATTTATAAGTATTTATGAATAATATAGATGTTATGAGTATGGATAGGGCTTTGAGGGCTTGGAGGTTGATATCTAAGTTGGGCATCTTGTTGGCATGCTTTGATGTTTCTGGGGGAGACCCTAAAGCCATTCCTATCCCATGATCATGTAGGTAGAATCAATAACCTCTGTCCAGAGGACTAACCTTAGACCAAGCATTAGGAAACATAGCTTTTCTAAGGCAGGGATGGTGTTATCCTATACTCTTCTATGATTTTTTCTGAAGGCTTTATACCGAGGCCGGGTCCAGGGGGTGGCAGGAACTCTCCGCCCTCGTATTTTATAGCATCTCCTGCAAGCCCTTCCCTGAGTCTGTTAGGCCTGAGGTGATATTCTATCATAGGAGAGTCTGTAGCAAGGGCTACGTGCAGGCTTGCCACGAAGCCCACGCCTCCCGCTGAGTAGTGGGGGATCAGAGGGAGACCGTGGGCCCTGGCAAGAACTCCTATCCTATATATCTCAGTTATACCTCCGTTCCATGCAGCGTCTGCCTGGACTATGTCAACAGCCTTTTTTTCTATCAGATCCCTGAATTCGTAGAGTGTATATGCTGTTTCATATCCTGCTATGGGGATATCCAGAGCTCTGGCTAGCTCAGCACTAA
>JAVVGE010000243.1:0-2658 GCA_032249255.1 Desulfurococcales archaeon
AGGCGTCGAATGTGGTTCTAATAGGTAAGAAGCCGGCTATAAACTATGTCCTAGCACCCTAACACTATTCAACCGGGCATGGATAAGGTTGTGATAAAGGCCAGGGGTAGGGCTATTAGCAAGGCTGTGGACACAGTTGAGATTCTTAGAAGCAGGTTCCTCAAGGACAAGCTATCTGTAGCCAACATAACCATTGGAAGCCAAGAGGTTACTAGAGAGGGTGGAAGAACCTCTAGGGTTTCGGCCATAGAGATAACTGTGTCGAGAAAAGAGTAGTCTTTCCCATTTTTTACAATCAAAATCCTCGCCCAAGGGGCGAGGATCTGTGTTTTTTGATAATCCTGTCTATAGGTTATCTATGCATGCTTATTAGGCTACCCACTATCTAATCAGGGGTGGGGCATGGATAGAAGGATCCTGATCATAGTCCTCGTTGTTATAATAGCCATAGCTGTGGGGCTAGCAGCACTGCTAACCCAGCCACAAGGAACCCAATATATGCTGGGATGCTCATGTCGAGACCAACCCTTCTAGAAAATTTTAGAGAAGGTCAGCGAAATGTTAACCCTACTCCTCTTAGTCAAAATGGAGATCGTACTAAGGCTGAACTTCCACAGGTGATCATCCAAGTGTACAGTAACCCTCCTCACTACTGGTCTGTCAGTGTAACTCCTCCCCTTTCTCTTTACTATCATGAAACTATCTAACCTCTCGCTTGCGTCCTCGCAGGCGGTGTAAATGTAATGTGATAGCAAGTCCTTGTGCTTCTCTTTCTCAGCCTTATAAATCCCAGCCTTGATCCTAGTGAAGGAAGTAGTCTTGTTCTTGAGCCCATAATTTATTGCATCCTCTAGTATTGCCCTGTACTTCTCCTTAACTTCCTTAAGTGCCGAGTAAGTTTTGTAGTCAACCTTAACCCTTAACTTCACTGTCCTCTCCACTCAACTCACCTATCAGCTTTTTTACACCCTGAACTAGGACTGTCTTCTTATGACTCCTCATTCCGTAAATTTTCCCAGCGAACAAAGTTATTATGGAAATCAGATCTTCAACTAGTTCTTGTGTAGCATCCTTGGGTTCTTCTCCGAAAATCACCTCAATCCTTACACCTATGGTTGAAAAGAACTCCTCAAGGTATTCAAAACCGAAACGTGTTAACCTATCCTTGTAGGTTATGAGGACGACGTCAACACTCCTTCCCTCAACCAGTTTGAAGAGTTTTAGTAACCCTTTCCTTTGTGTGTTCAACCCGCTTGCAAAGTCTTTTATCACATCAACTACCTTGTAACCCTTTGCTGTTGCATAGTTCGTTAGATAGTTTATTTGCCTCTCCAAATCCTCTTTTTGGTCTGCTGAGGAAACTCTTGCGTAAATCACAGCCCTCGTCTCTTCCCTCCTCTCCAAATACTTCTTAACCTCACTATAAGGTATCCTATACCTTCCTCCTTCAGTAGTTACTACCTTTATCTTCCCTTCCCTAATCCACCTTAAGAGTGTTGAGTATGAAATTCCTAAGAGCAGGCAAACCTCCTTAGGTCTCAGTAACATCTCCAAGTAACCTCTCCACAAAATTAATTAATAATAAAGAATATAAAAAGATTTCTACTATCATAAAAAAGGGTTCAGCCCTTCCAGCCCTTCCTTCGTGGGAGAATAGTCGGGGAGCCCTGTCTGGTATAAAATTAAAAACAGATAGAGTGTTTAAGTGTTTCGATCTGGATGAGTGGAGATATAGGCATGCTGCGAATCCTAGCCTGCTGGTGAGTGTGAATCAAATGCCTCAAGAAACTGCTTTGAGTTTCATAAAAGTTTATAAGGGTTGATATATCATTTTATGGAGCTATTTTGCTGAGGTCTAAGGAGGTTTGCCAGATCCTTGAGCTTGTGAGGGCATATTCTGTACCTATCAGGGATGACAGGGTTAGAGGGCTGATAACATGGTATGTCAAGGCTCTACAGAATGCTATAGATATGATCTGGGATAATATCGAGTGGAAATACAGCTTCCCAGAGCTTGTCAGAAGGGGTGGAAAGCTGGTCACTAATATGGGTTTGAAGATGCATGTCCCAATAATTCCGAGGGACAGGGCTTTCAAGAAACGCCTCAGGGATGAGCTTATGAAGGATAACCCCTACGCTGCGCATTGGGTTGATGCTGTTATTAGGAAAGCTTATTCGATCATAGAATCCTGGAGGAAGAGGTATCTAAAAGGTAGGGCTAGGAAGATAAAGCCGAGGATCAGGAGGAGATTCGCTAAGTGTAAGATAACGCTTATGAAGATAGATTATGAGGCTAAAACCATTAGGATAACTCTAAAACAAGGTGAATACCTCTATGTATCCTGGAGATCAACATGGTTTGAGCACAGAGTTAGAGGCTGGACTGTAGGTGAGGTTATAATCAAGGATGATAGAGTAGTTATCCCTTTCAAGGGCTCTGAGGAGATCGAGGTTAGGAGGGTTATTGGCTGGGATAGTAACGAGCTTTCACTGGATGGCTACGAGCCTAGTATAGGTTTTATACATGTAGATCTAAAGCCTCTCCAGAGCATGAAGATCGTGTATGAGCGTAAAAAGGCTATAGCACAGAGTAGGGGTAAGGAGGAGCTTTATGAGAAGTATGTTAGAAGGGAGAGGAATAGGGAGAAGGACTTTATA
>JAVVGE010000244.1:0-2640 GCA_032249255.1 Desulfurococcales archaeon
AGGTCTCAGAAACCAATGAACATGAATACTACAAATAATTATGAAGACCGAAACAGCCCAACAGAGAGAACCACATTAGCCGTAGCTATAAAGGTAAAACTAGGAACTATAACCTCATCCCCAACCCCGACCCCGAGAGCCCTCAGAGACAGCTCAAGAGCAACAGTCCCACTACTTACAGCAAGGGCCCTCTCAACCCCCACATAATGGGCAAAAGCCCTCTCAAACTCCTCCACAGTAGGACCATGAGCAAGCCATCCACCTTTAAGCACATCCACAACCATCGATATATCATCATCCTCAATAACAGGCAACGAGACCCGGATCCTTCTCAAAATCATGCTAGAACACCCTCATCTTAGAGTTAGGACCTTAAATATTATTATCCCATTATAATACTCTATTACTTTTACTTTCAATTCTATAGTAGATCATTTGGGGGCTTTGTCCCTTTTGCCAGGCCCTTATATATTATTAAAGTTTCTGGGTATTTAAGCTTTGATCTTCATATCGATCCTTGTGGTTGATGGGCGATATGCTTATATACCTCGAAGTGATGTTCTACCATGGAATTGAATATATCGAGTAGGAGGTATTGAGCTAAAAGTATTAATATTATTAATATAAAGTATTAATATTATTAATATTATGATATTTACTTATGATAGATTTAGGTGATGCCTTCATGATCCAAGGGAGGACGATTCCCCGATCTGTACCCGTGGATTGGCGCCCCGACCCCTCCAAGCTCTAAGAGAAGATGATTGAGGAGAAGCTTGGCGAGAGCTGGGGAGCTGTTAGGCTGAGGCTACTGCTGTCTGAGGGTGGGCATGAGAGGTTGATGGGTATTGGCTTGATGTGTGCTAAGCTTTTCAACGAGCTTAAATATGAGGAGAGGTAGGCGTTTTTCAAGAGGAGCTTATGAGGGCGAAGATTTATGAGATAGACAAGAAGTATTACTACAGGTATAATGATTCTAGGCTTTAATGCTCAAGCCGTTATTCAGAAGAGAATGATGAGGCTTAGGATGCTTTCTTCAAGCAACTGGATCTGAAGAAACAGGGTAGATTACCGCCCCACATTAGGAAGGTCTCTCCACCAGGATATTGGAAGGACAGGCTTACAGGGGAGAAGGAGATACATATATTCGTTAGAAGTGATAGATACTACCTAGAGCCTATAAAAGAGGGTGAAGGCTACCTTGTTCTAGTAGATTTCGGTCTGAGGATAAGATATGCCGGCAGGATCAGGTGGGAGGGTAAGCAGGGAAGGCTTGAAATAATATATGTTAATGGTAGGTGGTTTGCACTAGTGCCAATAGATGTTGGTGTAGATCCGCCAAAATCAAATCCAAAGGGCTATGTAAAGCCCAACTACAAGGATAAAAAGGGTAGGATTGTTAATCCTAGATCTATTAAGCAGAGGGATCCCATAGGGGATAGAGAGGCTTTCATTGATACGGGTTTGAATACTCTATTCGCTGTAGTGATCTCGAATGGATCAGTGTTGCTTGTTAAGGGTGGATCTATTAAGTCTGAGTATTATTGGTGGAAGAGGGGGATAGCTACATATCAATCTGTAAGAGACATGCTGAGGAGGCTTGGCATATCAACATGGATATATTATCACGAGAAATATCTAGATGCTATGTATAAAAGGGATGAGAGGCTCAGACATCTCTATATAACAGCAATTAGATTCCTAGCTGATGATCTGTATAGAAGAGGTGTTAGAAAGCTATACATAGGATATCCAATAATGCTCTCACAGGATAATGGGAACGAGTATAACACTAACATATGGTGGTATAGGAAGATAGTTCTTTGGATTGTGGATATATTCATGGAGTATGGCATAGAGGTGGAGATAGTTCCTGAGGATTACACTAGCAAGGAATGCTCAATATGTGGAAACAAACATAAGAATGGGAGGATATATAGAAGTCTATACGAATGTAAGAAAACAGGGAAGAAGATCAATGCAGATATAAATACTGCATTGAACATAGCCCGCAAGCTAGGACACAGGATAAGACTAACAAAGAAGATTGAGAGCTACCATGTAACACATAATGGAATAAGACCATTAAACCCTCTCCAGGGGGCTAACACCCGAGACCCAGAGATTCGAAACCCCGTCCTTTAGGGCGGGAGGAGTCATATTATTCAGCGGATCTATCGGCTACTTCTACGCATTGAAAGCGTGTGAATCGAGAACCGCTAATCACGTGATAGACGTCGAGTCCCTAAGAATATCTGAGGATCATGGTAGAACATAGATCAAAATAGGGTTGAAACTCCCACCCCTAGCATATGGAATAACGGGCATAGTGTGTATCGAAGATAATAAATTAATGTACGCAACTACAGCAATATATGAAATAGATCTAGATAAACTAGGTGCAAAGAAGATCATGAGCAACATATATATCAATGACCAGACGAATTATCAAACTCTCCCATCCTAAAGGGCGAGACTTCCAGCTGTATATAAGTTTCTGTGGCTAGGTGGGGGCTCTGCTAAATAAAATATTATTAGGGGACATATTCCTAGCCTGTACAACATGCTTAGTACGGAAAATAGCTGGATCTTCGATATCCCAGCTAAACCTAGATATCCTGGCTAGATTCTATTTTGATC
>JAVVGE010000245.1:0-2636 GCA_032249255.1 Desulfurococcales archaeon
ATCCTTGTGGGAAGCCATGGATACCTCTCTCTAAACCTATTATAGAAGATCCTGTGTAAAGTGGATTGAGAAGCACCATGCTCTAGAGCGTAGTCAATCATAACATCCAGCATCTCCCTATATGCATCTTCAATCTCTCTAAGTGCTTGCCTTCCAAACCTATTAACCCAGCCCTCCAGTATAACAGTTCTCCTGAGGATCTTTGTGAGCTTCTCCACCTCTAATCAAATAATTAGAGATAACCAGAGATATTTAAACTTATCGCCAGTTCTGCACCAGCCTAACCCTCTGAACACCTCTAAGAAGCCTCTCAACCTCGCTGTAAGGGATTCTCCACCTACCATGGACACTATAAGCAATAATCCTCTCTTTCTTAATCCACTTGATCACAGTGACTCTCGAAACACCCAAAAGCTTCGCAAACTCCCTAGTACTAAGATACCGCTCACTCAACGCATTACGCCAAGTATTTACAAGTATTCACAGGTATTTAAACTTACAGTCAGTTCTGCAACTGCCTCCTTACAACTGAAAGCCTCGCCATTTATGGCGGGGATGGTTTTAATAGCTCTCCAGATACTTGTTTTTGGAGGGGCTCTATGGCTTCTGGTGGTGAGGGGTCGCTAACCCTTTCAATAGGCATGGTGGTTAGTCCCGAGCCTGGGTCATAGAGCTCCTCAAGAGATACAACACAGCCCTGAACTACGCTATAAACAAGATCCTGAGACTGAATCTAAAGAAAATCGGGGAGGTTCATAACGCTCTATAAAGAGAGCTCAAAGAATGGTTTGGACTTCCATCCAGGGTTGCTGTTGACTGCTATAGGGATGCCCTTGCAAATGCCAATGCCTGGAGGAACAATCCTAAGAAAGGGAGGAGGCCTAGGGTTAGGAAGCTTAGCATGCTACTACACCAAGGCTCGGGATACAGGGTTAAAGAAGGCTACGTAGAGATCATAGGAGGGATCAGGCTTAAGATCATTGGCTGGGACAGGAGGTATGATCAGTATAATAATAAGGAGGCAAGGCTTGTCTATAGAGAGGGTAAGATGATGCTTTGGATATCAAAGAGGATCCCCAAGCCACAGCCTTACCAGCCAAGAGACGTCATAGCCATAGACATTAATGAGAGGAAGATCGTGTATAGGGATGATAAGATAAACAAGGAGAGGGACACCAAGATTGATAGAGCCCATAGATGGAAGAAGCTTGTCGAGGATCTCCAGAGGAAATACTCATCAACTAGATACCCAGCCTGGAGGAGGAGAAGAGGGATCCTGAATAGAATTAGATAGAATTAGATCCTATCATAGGAAGGCTAGGGATATCCTTGAGGACTGGGCTAGGAAGACAGCACTGAGGATCGTGGGGCTAGCTTTAAGAATTCAATACGCAGTAGCTAGAGAGGATCTAACTGGGCTGATAAACTCCCTGAGAAGGATCGAGAACAAGGATCACAGGACGAGGCTCATAATAATGGGGTATTCAAGGCTTGGGGAGTGGATAGACTGGCAGGCTATGAAGCGCGGATCACCACTAGCAATAGTGGATCCCAGGGGGACATCCTCGGAATGCCCAAAATGCGGTGCAGAGATGATTGAAAATGGATATAGAAGGCTTAGATGCCCTAGCTGTGGCTATGAAGCTGATAGGGATGTTGTTGGAAAGCTAAATATAAGAAAGAGGGCTTTAAAGATGCTGGGGATCAAAATAGATTTCGGAGGATCTCTGACCACCCCCACTGCCCCCCAGATGACAGATGTATCCCCGAATAGATGGGGGGAGTCGGGGCGGTCAGAGATCCCCCCCAGGAGCCTATCATCTCGAGCTCCAGACTCCAAAAACATTATGACTAGAAAGTAATAAACATTAAGAAGCGAGGCTTCCAGGTGTAACTTTTAGATTAGAGGTTAAGCTTGACTGAAAGTCAGATCTTCTAGGGTGGAGGGTTCATTGGAATGCTATCTTGGTAGTAGGATTCTTGATATTATCTCTGCTATAAGCGCTGCTAACACAGATCCTGTCAATAGAAGGGTTACCTTGGTTGCAAAGTCTATCCTCTTATCCAGATCTTCTATTCTATTGCTAAGCTCTTTATAAGCACCCCTCAGCTCCGAAACCATGTTGGATAGCTCCTGGATCCTGCCCTCAAGCTCTTTAATATCGCCTTCAAGGGCCTTGATATCGTCTTTAGTAGCTACTTCCCTCAGGACAGCGTTTATGATAGCCAGCCTTATATCAGGCTCCATGACAATGAGCTCTGCAAGCCTCTTCCTAGCCCTCAGATCCCTCTCAAAAAGATCGACAATCTGATCAGCAGTCAACGAGGACAATTAAAACACCTAATAGAAATAATCCTCAACACAATAAATATCAGATTCCTTGCCCTAATAATATTTCAATTCCATAGTAGATCATTTTTCCACGCTGGAGTCTTTGGTGTTTGTGGGGTTATCTGAGGGGCTGATGATATGGTTGGTCTATGATGGAAAGCGATGGGAAGCTCTGTTTGAGGTCTATGAAGCCAAGGACATACGAGGTCTGGGCCCCAGTAGCCCATATATTTATTCTCACGGGATATAGCTCTTTGATTTTTATTCTGAGGCCTAGATCTTCTTTATAGCTATGAAGGCGCTG
>JAVVGE010000246.1:0-2623 GCA_032249255.1 Desulfurococcales archaeon
AGAGATCTTTGATGAATTGGTTAAGTATCTAGGTCTGGGGAAAAAGGATCTTAGGGGCAGGAGGGTCAGGAGATATCTCTGGAGGAGATCTTGGGAGATCGCTCGGCACCAGGTAGATCTTGAGATGATAGAAGGAATACTAGTGCCTAGGATCAATAGTGTTAGCCTATGGCTAGTTAATGACCATGTATGGAAACTAGTAAACCCAACTAAGATCAATATAAATGGTTTTGAGAACATTTTCCTCACAAGTGTTGCCATCAATACCCATAGGGGCTGGGTACACCTAGATCTAGAGCCCTCTAAGGAGTTCTACAAGCTACTGGCCAGGGGTTTTAAGCCGACATCCCACGCAAAGATCAAGCTTGATAGGAGGAGTAGGAGGGTGATATTCCACCTATCCCTAGAGAAGGAGGTCGAGATCTACAGGCCTGAGAATATTGTTAAGCCTGTCGATGTTATGAGAACTCTGTAGCAACTCTCTACGAGGCATTCGCAGTAATCCTAGAAACAGGCCTTGCAAAGACGACATTGGACTATAGCTATAGGAAGGAGAGCATTTAGATAAGACATGGATCTGGTGGCAAAGAGGCTAGAAAGGCTATGAAAAAGCTTAAGGAGGGAAAAAAGAAGAAGGACTATAGGTGGAAGACAGCAAACCTAATAGCAAGAGACGCCCTGAGGATGAGAGGAGTAATAGTTATTGAGAGGATCTCGGGGGATGATATAAGGGTTATGATTGCTAGGTATAGGAATAGGCAGCTGAGGCACAGGATATATATCAGAGTGCATTGAAGGGTGAGCTGAATGCAATAATAGACAAGGATAAAGAATATGGAGTGCCAGTACTTATGGTGGATCCTAGGAATACGTCTAAGATCTGCCCGATACACAAGGCCTTGATAGAGTATGAGGAGGATAGGATAGGTGTTTGTAGCAAGGGAGGCGAGAGGTGGCATAGGGAGGTAGTTGCATTGATCAATATTTATCTTAAAGCCCTCGAAGCCCTATATGAGGGCAATGCCCAGAAGGGCTTCGGGGTTTCAAGTCTAGATGGGAGCCTCTTTCCGCTGGGCTCCACAGCCACCCATGAACCCATAGAGATCATTAGGTCTCTGTGGGAGTGGAGGCTCCCTTGACGGCTACAGGGAAATCATAGAAATCCTGTGGATCAAGAAGCACAGCAAAAATAAAAGAAAACAAGCAACACTCAATACTCATTGGGGGACAAGCGGAACCTGGAATAGTTATCCCGCTAACCTCCTCCCCGCCCTAAGGGCGAGGATCCCCTCTGGGCTGTTCAATGGTTCCCTCATCTGTTCGGGGGTACATATGTCATCTGGGGGTAGCGAGGGGCAGAGCTTCCCTGGGATTTGCTTTTATCCTTAGCATTTTCAAAGCCCTTTTTCTTATATTGAGCTTTCCAACAACGTTTCTATCCGCTTCGAAGTTGCATTTTGGGCATCTAAGCCTTCTATAGCTGACCTCCTCTAAGTTCTTGGAGCCGCATTTTGGGCATTCTGAGGATGTCCCTCTAGGATCCACTATTGCTAGAGGTGTTCCGAGCTTCATAGTCTGCCAGTCTATCCACTTCCCAAGCCTTGAATACCCCATTATTATGAGCTTTGTCCTGTGATCCCTGTTCTTGATCCTTCTCAGGGAGTTTATCAGCCCCGTGAGATCTTCTCTAGCGACTGCATATCCAAGCCTCTTAGCAAATCTCACTATCTCAAGAGATGTTTTCCTAGCCCAGTCCTCCAATATATTCCTAGCCTTTCTGTGATAGGATCTTATTCTTCTTAGGATCTCTTTCATCCTCCTCCATGCAGGATATCTAGTCGATTAGTATTTCTTCTGGAGGCTCTCAGCAAGGAGTTTCCATCTATGGGCTCTATTAATGCTTATGTCTATCTCTTTGTTTATCTTATCATCTCCATATACTATCTTCCTCTCATTAATATCTACGGCTATAGCATCTCTAGGCTGGTAAGGCTTTGGCTTGGGGACCCTCTTAGAGATCCGCAGGATCATCTTACCCTCTCTATAGACTAGCCTAGCCTCTTCATTCTCATAGCCATCATATCTCCTGTCCCAGCCGATGATCCTAAGCTTTATCCCGCCTATGATCTCCACATATCCTTCTTTAACCCTATATCCCGAGCCTTGGTGTAGTAGCATGCTCAGCTTCTTAACCCTTGGTCTCCTCCCTTTCCTAGGATTGTTCCTCCAAGCCTTTGCAAGGGCATCCCTATAGCAGTCAACAGCAACCCTTGATGAGAGGCCAAACTATTCCCTCAGCTCTCTGTATAGAGCGTTATAAACCCCCAAGGCTCTTCAGATCCAGCTCAGGATCCTGTTTATAGCGTAGTTGATAGCTACATTGTATCTTCTGAGGAGCTCTATGGCCCCAGGCTCGGGACTAACCATCACACCAATAGAGATGGTTAGCAACCCCTCACCGCCAGAGGCCATAGAGCCCCTCCAAAAACAAACACCTGGAAGCTATTAAAACCATCCCCGCCCTGGATGGCGAGGCTTTCAGTTGTAAAGACTCTGAGCCCAAGATTCTATATGGATGAAGGCGATGTTGATGAGGAGTATATAGGCAGTTCTAGAGCTCTAT
>JAVVGE010000247.1:0-2545 GCA_032249255.1 Desulfurococcales archaeon
AAGAGGGGCTATGTAAAGCCCAACTACAAGGATAAAAAGGGTAGGATCGTTAATCCTAGATCTATTAAGCAGAGGGATCCCATAGGGGATAAAGAGGCTTTCATCGATATGGGGCTTAACAACTTGTTTGCTGTTACAATTTCGGACGGATCAGCAATGCTTATCAAAGGAGGAACGATCAAATCCGAATACTACTGGTGGAAGAGAGAAATCGCTACATACCAGGCTATAAGAGATCTTCTTAGGAATGCTGGGATCTCAACATGGAGAGAATATCATGAGAAGTATCTTAAGGCAATGTATAAGAGGGATGAGAGGCTAAGACACCTATACATAACAGCGATTAGATTCCTAGCAGATGAGCTACATAGAAGAGGTGTTAAGAAGCTATACATAGGCTACCCCATAATGCTCTCACAGAACAATGGAAACGAGTATAACACTAACATATGGAGGTATAGGAGGATAGTGCTGTGGATTGTGGATATATTCATGGAGTATGGCATAGATGTTGAGATAGTTCCTGAGGATTACACAAGCAGGGAGTGCTCGATATGTGGAAACAAACATAAAAACGGAAGAAAATATAGAGGACTGTATATATGCAAGAAGACAGGGAAGAAGATAAACGCAGATATAAATGCTGCGTTGAACATAGCGAGAAGGCTGGGATACAGGATAAAAATAGCAAAAAAGATTGAGAGCTACCATGTAACACATAATGGAGTAAGACCATTAAACCCTCTCCAGAGGGCTAACACCCGAGACCCAGAGGTTCGAAACCCCGCCCTTAAGGGCGGGGAGGGGTCATAGTGAATATTGTGATCGTGCTGTTGAAGCTGTATATTACGAATGGCTTCTCCTTAGTCCCTGGCATTCCTGGGGAGCCTGGGGGCATTCCTGGGAGCGCTACTCCCTTAATATCTGGTCTCTCGCTAAGGAGCTTCTTAATAGCCTCTGCAGGCACATGTCCAACCACTATATAGCCCTCTAGGAATGACATGTGGCATGATCTCAGCTCCATCGGGATACCAAGGCGATCCATAACAGAATCTATATCATCAACAGCAGCTATCTTAACCCTAGCACCCAGGTTGGAGAGGTATCTAGCATATTGTGAGCAACATTCACACAGCCTGGGCTTTATAAGGGACACCTCGACTCCATCAAGCCTAACATTGCTAGATATGCTGAATATCGATAGATAAAGAGCTATGGATACAATAACAACAGCTATAACTGGTATTAGCAATGAATAGAGAAGCCTTCTAGAGGTTCTCCTCCTCACTCTCTTTGTTTTCTTCATCTCCCCACCAACTCCGCTATTATAATTGAAAGCCTTGCTTTTTAAGGCGGGGTTGTGTTTAGCTTTTAAGCTTCTGGATGTAGTTTATTGTGAGGTCGGGTGTCCTCTATGGGTGAACGTGCTGAAAGGATAACCTAGAGGGGACGACTTCTCGATCCTTACTTTCGTGTGAGGGATCTATAGGTTGATCCCGAGTTTAAGCTCTTTTGGGGGTCTGTAGAGGAGTCCTAGCTCTTTAAGTACCTCCCTTCCCATTAGAGATCTCTTTACTCCCAGTGTTGTATATGCTGAGCACCTTATCTTGGCCTTGCCGAGCTTTATAATTACTTTTGATACTCTGAGCTCTACTGTGCCACCTATTGCTGTTTCACCCATGGCTTTCATCTCTTCGAAGAGATCTAGGTTGAGATCTAGATGTGTCCTAAGAGGTATTAAAATCCCACCTTGAAAACCGGTATCTATTACCATGTCTGTCTCAACGCTTCTTTCCTCTAGGGGGTCGCTTATCAAGGCCCTTATGATGGGAAGATAGTTTTTAACATTATCCTCATAATATGCTTTCAATAGAGATCACCATGGTAGTCCGAGCTCGATTATCTTCCTACCTCTTATCGGAAGTTCGAGGATCAGTGCGTGTGTTTTACATTCTCTTTTAATGGCTTTTGCTGCTTCTTCATAGCTGTTGAAGAATCCGAGGAAACGGCCTCCACAGGCAGATGCATAGCCCTCTCTACCCTCGCTGGTTGATATAGATTGCATAATGGTCTTCATGTTGCCCTCGTATGCCTCATCAAGTTCAGCCCATATCCTGATTTCCTCGGGATCCCCTCTACTCTTGATCCACATCATAATCGCTTCCTCAAATATTGAGGAAATGGTTCTACACTCTAAGAGGCATGTGCTTTAACTAGACTGTAAAGATCATCCCTAAAGTTTCTAATCCCGATGAACCTTGTTTTCTTCGATGTGTTAAACTTGTTCATCCAGTATACCTAGATAAACTATGTTATGAGGCTATTAAATAGTATTAACTGACCTCCTCCCAATCCTAAGGGCTTGGGCTTCATCTGGGCGGTTCATATATATTTTTGTGTTAATTATTGGTGGGGTTGGTCTCTATGGTTGGTAATGGTTCTCTGTTTATAGAGTCTCCCCGCTTTCCTGTTGATGCTGTGAATGATTACTGGGAGATGGTTTTCTGGCTGTTGATAAGGGGTGAATGGGTTGTCTTTCTATGGT
>JAVVGE010000248.1:0-2545 GCA_032249255.1 Desulfurococcales archaeon
GGGAGGGAGGTTAGCCTGACAGAATCCAGCATAATTGATGCCATCTTCGAAGGCGAGCTCGAAGAGTTTGTAGAGGAGTTTCTTAGGACAATCCTAGACCTGGCTAGGAGGGTTAGGGAGAACAGGATATATCCGGAGCCTTTAACCAGAGAGGCTGTGGAGAGGTTCCTAAGGCAGAGCTTTGGGATAGGGAACTACGAAGAGGCAGAATATGTAGCTACTAAGCTTGTAGAACTGTATGATAGGATTGCTGATACGCAACATAGATCTTTTATCAGCCACAAACGTCCAGACATATACCTAAAATATGTTAGGGACAGGGGCAAGATCCTAGATCCAGACTCCGGCAAACTGTTCCTCATCCTCCCATCCAATAAGAAGGTGATCTACATGCTGGCGGTAGCATTGATAGAGGTGCGCAGCGAAACATTGAAGGAGAAGGTAGGTGTAAGAGTATATAGGGAGCCAGTCCTAGTAGAGTTAGATATTGAGGGCAAAAGGGCTAATGTTTACAGGGGCAGGGATATGGTGGATACCCTGTATAAGCTCCTCCCACACGCCCTAGAGGTAGATGAAGTCTACGGAGTCGATGAGATAGCTGAGGAAGAGTGGAGCAGGGCTATAAACTTCGTAAGAGCCAGAATTTTGAACAACTACTACCCCAGCTCGATAGACCACAATGACATGGTTAAGAGGATAGAGACGTATGAGAATATGAAGAAAAATATAGGCGCATCTAACCTATTCAAATGTAGTGTAACGGTTAGCGATATAAAGCCGCTGGGCTTCCTCGTCTCGGTAGGTGTTTTCCCGGAATCTCGTCCGAGATCCGCTACAGATGTGTGGTTCGGCTTCGAAGACCAGTACCTGAGGGAGGTGGTGATAGAATATGAGAGATCAAGGGGGCGTGAACCTGATATCACAATGAGGAAGGAAGAGCACTACGACGTCTATAGCTATAGCGAGGATGAGGAGAGGTATATAGAGGCCAAGGGCTTTGTTAAGCCGAGGCTAGAGATCAGACTCACCGCCAAGGAATATGAGAAAGCTAAAGAGCTGGGAGACAGATTCTGGCTCTACCTAGCCTACGGGGTGGGAACTGAGAAGCCGGTAATACTATGCATAAGAAACCCCGTCGAGAAACTGAAGCTGTCTAAAAGAGAGGTAAGCATTGTTAGGGAGGAGTATATTTGGTCGAGGTGGCTGGAGCTCTGAGTGGGAATTCAAAGAAACCAAAAGTCTTCAACCTAGGAGAGCACACTAAAATAGAGGTGTGGGGCGGCTATGGCACGATAGGCGGTAACCGCATAGTAGTTAGGGATCGTGATGAAGCAATAGTCCTGGATCAGGGGCTGGACTTCTCAGCCTTTAAGAAGTACTATGGGGGCTTCATACAGCCAGGAAATGATGAGGATCTAAGGGAGATCGGAGCCATACCGCCTAAGACATTTTACGAGGGCGTCTCTAATGTATATATCTCACACTTCCACCTAGATCACATGGGATCCCTGAATGTACCTTTCGAATACAATGTTAAAGTATATATACCTTCAAAGATGGTATTTAAAGAGCTGTCTAGCTTTTGGTACATGAGCTGGAAGGAGCTTCTGCTGCCGAAATCATCAGATCTTTCAGACCTTATCAATGTGACTGAGTCCCCTAAAAACGTTAAGCCGATACTAGTGAGCCACAGCTCCTACCCATCCTACTCATTTCTGGTAGAGACATCTGAAGGAGACATAGTATATACCGGGGACTTCAGGGCCAGCTCCCCAATAAACTTGGTAAACACATTTGAGAACCTCCAGGAAGTGCTGGGGGGAGAGGTGGATATGTTAATTGTTGAGGGGACAAACTTCACCAGGAGGATGACTCCGCTAGTCGGTGAAGATGTTATGAACATAATATCGAGGGTCGTCAGTAAATATGACGAGAGATACATGTTTGTATCAGCACACCCACTCGATATAGAGGCATTCCTTCTAGTCTCGAACATTTTAAGGGCTAAGGGTTTTGAACCTGTCCTCACACATGCAAAGTACGCTGCGCTGCTGGATGCATGCCTTAGGAGAATAGGAATCAAGGATATAGAGTTCCTCCTACTAGATTTAAGAGGAGAGCTTTCAAAACCCCTTCAATATGTTAAGGAGGTAGAGCTTAGGGATCTCAAGGATAGGAGAATTGCGTTTTTCACAAGCATAACAGCCGTTAATGAGATAAAGATGCTCAATAGGAGAGGAATAGATCTGCGAGGCCTCCTACAGATAACGCTAACAGGTGAACCAGTCGAAGAAGAAGGACGGATAATGGAGGCTAGGCTGGGTAATTGGGCAAGAAAATTTGGGATAAACACCTTTCGACTACACTTGAGCGGACACTACCTGCCATATGAGTTCAAAGAGATAATCAGGGTCGCCAAGCCGAAGAAGCTAATCCCGATACATACTAAGGCGCCGCAGGCAATGCTATCTATATTCAATAAATATAGGGGATAGAAGATGTCTAAATCATGGGATCTAGGTTTAGACTATAAGCAGGTCTATAG
>JAVVGE010000249.1:0-2542 GCA_032249255.1 Desulfurococcales archaeon
CTAGGATACAGGGTAAGAGTATCGAGGAAGATTGAGAGCTACCATGTAACACATATTGGTGTTAAGCCATTAAACCCTCTCCAGAGGGCTAACACCCGAGACCCCAGCATAGAAACCCCGCCCCTTAAGGGCGGGGAGGGGTCATGCCAAGAATATTAGTTAATTATTAGTTATTAGGTGCAGATACTTATTATTCTTTTAGTGATTTAACTATGTGGTGATTATATTGGGTAGATATGCTACTATATCTGTTTTGAGGGAAGTTAAGGAGCTGCTGTCTAGGGAGAAGGGTGATAGGGATTGGAGCAGCTTTCTACTCGAGCTATATAGGGAGGCTAGGCGTGGTAGGGCTAGGGAGGCGTTCAGTGAGCTTAGAGATATTCTGGGTCCGGAGGGTCTGGAGAGTATTGCTAGAGCCAGCAGGGAGTTTAGAGAGGGGTTTAGGCTGGGATGAGCCTGATCGATACCAGCGTTTTGATCGATAATACTAGGAGAGGCGTTTATGAAGAAGGAGTTATATCGATAATCACACTTATAGAGGTGCTGAGGGGTTTAGCGTCGGAGAAGAGGATAAGGGCTAAAGAGCTGTTGGAGAGAAGCTATAAGGTTATTTACCTAAATACTGCGAACTATACGACGAGCTTAAGAAAAGAGGAATTCTAATACCAGATGCAGACCTATTAATAGCTGCTACTGCCCTAGCAAACAACATGGTTCTCATAACAAAGGATAGAGGCTTCGAGAGGCTTAAAGACTTTGGATTGAGATTAGAGCTGAGAACGTGATCATAGGAAGAGATAACCCAGCTTGGAGGAGGCTAGAGGCTAGCCCACAGCCTCCCCTATAACGTCCTCAGGTGATATCAAAGCTTAGCAAACCTCGCCTTTTAAGGCGGGGTGGGGCTTTGGATCGTTATGCTTTTTAACCTTTGTATCGTGTTATATAGGGGTTGGGGTGTCCATCTGTGGGTAAAGTGCTTAAAAGGATGACCCAAGGGGGGACGACTCCCCGATCATTACCCACGGATGGGCATCCCAACCCCCTCCAAGCCCTGAGAGAGGAGATTGAGGAGAGGCTTAGCGATAACTGGAGAGATGTTAGGCTAAGACTGCTACCTACAGAAAACGAGCATGAAAGCCTGATGGGTATTGGATTGACGTGTGCTAGGCTGTGGAACGAGCTTAACTATGAGAAGAGGCAGGCATTCTTCAACAGAGAGCTAACACCTGAGAAGTACTATGAGATTAACAAGAAATACTACTACAAGTATAAGGGGGTTCTCGGTGTTAATGCTGGTCAGGTTGTTAATAAGAATGACTAGGCTTGGAACGTCTTCTTCAAGCAACTGGATCTAAGGAAACAGAGAAGATTGCCACCTCATATTAGGAAGTTATCTCCACCAGGATATTGGAAGGATAGGGAGACTGGTGAGAAGGAGATACATATATTGATTAGAAACGATAGATATTATCTTGAGCCTATTAGCGAGGACGAGGGATACATAGTACTCGAAGATTTCGATCTGAGGATAAGATATGCTGGCAGGATTAGGTGGGAAGGAAAACAGGGAAGGCTTGAGATCATATATGAGGCTGGTAGGTGGCAAGCACACATACCAATAGAGATTGGTGTAGATCCACCTAAATCCAATAAGAGGGGCTATGTAAAGCCCAACTACAAGGATAAAAAGGGTAGGGTCGTGAACCCTAAGTCTATAAAGCAGAAGGATCCCATAGGGGATAAGGAGGCTTTCATCGATATGGGTCTTAACAACCTATTCGCTGTAGTAATCTCGGATGGGTCAGCGATGCTTATCAAAGGAGGAACAATCAAATCCGAGTACTACTGGTGGAAGAGGGAGATAGCTACGTATCAGTCTATTAGGGATGTGCTGAGGAGGCTTGGCATATCAACATGGATCTACTACCACGAGAAATACCTAGATGCTATGTATAAAAGAGATGAGAGGCTCAGGCACCTATACATAACAGCAATTAGATTCCTAGCAGATGAGCTACATAGAAGAGGTGTTAGAAAGCTATACATTGGATACCCAATAATGCTAACGCAGAACAATGGTAACGAGTATAACACGAATATATGGTGGTATAGGAGGATAGTGCTATGGATCGTGGATATATTCATGGAGTATGGCATAGACGTAGAGATAGTCCCTGAGGACTACACTAGCCAAAGATGCTCCATATGTGGAATCAGGCATAAAAACGGAAGAAAACATAGAGGACTATATATATGCAAGAAGACAGGGAAAAAGATCAACGCAGATATAAATGCAGCGCTAAATATGGCAAGAAGGCTAGGACACAGGATAAAAATAGCAATAAAGATTGAGAGCTACTTGGTAACTCATAACGGTGTAAAGCCATTAAACCCTTTCCAGGGGGCTAACACCCGAGACCCCAGCATAGAAACCCCGCCCTTCTAGGGCGGGGAGGGGTCATTTCTCCCCTTCTGATCCTCAGCATGATCTCCTCAGCTCTTTCCCCAAGCTCTCCATAAGCCATGGCTAGTATCGCGTATG
>JAVVGE010000250.1:0-2507 GCA_032249255.1 Desulfurococcales archaeon
ATCAACCGGGAAAGAGTAGGGAAAAAGATCCGAGGAGATCAAAAAGATCATATGATCAAAGATCAAAAACAGATCTACGTGTAAAAAGATCCCGAGGAATCATCCCGAAGATTATCTACTATAGAATTGAAAGTTAGACTATCAGACGTGGCTGACACAGCTATCGAGGGAAGAAGGATGTTCTACTAAGAATTGAAAGTCTAAGATCGAAATAATTGATGAGGATACTAGTATAGGGTTTATTCCTTTTATAGTTATATATAGATAATTATGTCAAGGTTATCCACGATATCTCTATATCTATTTCTTATCGTTACCTCGGATATTCCGAGGAGATCCGCCATTGCTTTCTGGGATCTCTTGCTCTCTAGAATTATAGAGGCAAGGTATACTGAGGCCGCTGCAGTAGCCTCGGGATTCTTTCCTGAAGCTAGTGCTGGATCGGTTCTTATCAGCATATCTAGAACCCTTTTCGAGAGCACAATAACACTATCACCAAGCCCGAGTGAACCCGCTATCTTTGGGATATAGGTTATGGGGGCTCTCAATCCCAGATCGCCTTTCTCCCTAGCCCTTTTCTTGAGCTCATTATAGATCCCTGCCCACGATAGCTTCTTCGTGGCGTTGTGGAGACTCTTCTCATCTATCCCCAGAGTCTCTCTAAACCTCTTGATCTCCAGGGGTATGCCGTAGATCCTGCATACCTCCATAATCATGGAGCCCACTATAGCTGATAAAGTATTTCTCCTAAGCAGGTTCCTCTTAGAAGCCTCCTTTATAAGCATCCCAACAGTCTCGGCAACGAAATCTGGCAGCCCTAGCTTAGCTACTACATCATTCATTATTATCTTCGCCTCAACCTCCTTCCTAGCCCTATAGTCTATCGGTTTTCTAGTAGCTGAATTTAGCTTGCTATATTTTCTACCAATCCCTCTGGGATCTATGTAGCTTGTGAGCCCAGCATCATGGACCTTGTTAGTGAGTTGCGGCCCTACCCTGCTCCTCGCTATCCTATCCTCGGGGCTGTATTCCCTCCACTCCTTCCCAAGCGATATGACCCCTTCCTCTAACACCTGACCTGTTCTAGCATCTATATACTCTCCTCTCTCGTAATCATATATGATCTCTCTACTATCGATCATCTTATCTACTACAGATCCTACTTCTAGCTCAGCACTCATCTAGATCTCCTCCTAACCTCACACAGTATCTCATCTCCAATCCCTGGAGAGAACTCTTCCCTAAGCTTCACCACAGCATAGGGCGATGATACGGGGCCTATCACATCACTTACAACACCTATAACTTTCCCCGTAGATCTATGGACAGCCCGGGCACCTATAGAGGGTATCTTAAGAGGATCTCTTATCCTTACCACAACCTGACCTCTGACTATAGAAGCCACCTCACCTAAGGACATGAGCTCCAGAGAGACACACCATTATGGTATTTCATAGATATTACTTATAAAAGGGATACCCATCACTAAATACTCCAAGCAAAACTAGAGATCCTCTACGACAAGCAGTAATCCCATCTCTAGACGATACCAAGATTAAAGCATAATCCCCTTATAAGCCCATTATATCTCGACAGCTGAAGCTTATACAGCTACATTTTATGTATAGATTATTATAAATAAATCCTCGCCTAATAAGACGGGATTTAAGCATCATGAGAATATAGATATAGCTGTGATGAGCATATGTTCTAAGAGCTTTGGGATCAATAACCCCGTTGATCATTGGGATAGAAAGAACAACCCCTAGGAGTATAACACCCAAGGCCTGACAACAGAGCAAACCTTGCCCTTCAGGACGGGGTTTTAAAGCTTCCACCCTATATTCTATGGGGATTGGGTCTTGGCGGGCACGCCTCGGGGATTCTCCTGCTGGACATTCTACCAGCACTCTTGCCCGCCAAGACCCAATCCCTGAAAGCATTCAGAAAGCTAGTAGAGAAGAGGAGTAGGTGGAGAACTAATAGAGTAGCTCTATTCCCGAATAGATATGAGGAAGAGGTGCTCTTCGATATAGGCTTGGCATGTGCTAGGCTGTGGAACGAGATTAACTATGAGAAAAGACAGGCATCTTCAAGAACGAGCTTACAGTTGAGAGGAGGGATGAGATCAACAAGAGATATTACAACAAATATAGGAAGGTTCTTGGTGTTAATGCCGATCAGGTTGTTAATAAGGATGATGAGGCTTGGAATGCGTTCTTCGAGCTTCTAAAGCTTAGGAAACAGGGTAGGCTACCGCCCCACACTAGGAAGGTTTCTCCTCTAGGCTATTGGAAGGATAGGAATACTGGTGAGAAGAGGATACACATACCGATCAGGAACGATAGGTATCATGTTGAGCCTATCAGCGAGAACGAGGGATACATAGTCCTCGAAGACTTCGATCTTAAAATAAAGTATGTTGGCAGGATTAGATGGGAGGGTAAGCAGGGAAGACTTGAAATAGTATATGAGGCTGGTAGGTGGCAAGCATACATATAGAGGTT